>NZ_LZMK01000001.1:0-873 GCF_001665865.1 Nocardia sp. 852002-20019_SCH5090214
GTCCGGCGGCTACGTCGTCGACAATCGTGACGAGCTGGCTGCGCTCGATGTCGGCCAGGCCGTGCTGGAGTGTGGCGACCGCGACGATCTCGTCGCCCCGCTCGCGCAGCCGCTCGATGGTCGCGGCGGTTTCGTCACCGACACCCCAGGTCTCGGGACTTTCGTCGGAGAGGTCGTTCTCGGCGACGTAGTCCGCGATTGCTCGAATGTCTTCGACATCGCCTGCGAGAAGGAAGATCTCCTCGTTGATCTGCTCGCGGTTGGCGTAGCCGGGCCACAGTCGCGTACTGGGCTCGCGTCCGGCGCGGATCGCCTTACCGGCTTCACGGACCTGGGCCTGGTCGGCCGCGGTCATCACCGAGATCTCGGCGGCCATCTTCTGCGCGTTGACGTAGCCCTCGGCGAATCCGCCCAGCAGTTCCGGGATCCGGCCGCGCGCTTCTTCGCCCGGGTCGACCCACACCGGCGAGGCGAGAAGGTCGATGTCTCGGGTGTCTCCGGTGAGGTAGTCGACGACGAAGTCGATGCGGGCGCGGTCGTCTCCGGTGATGCCGGCGGAATCCAGATCGGTGTCGAGCTGCGCGCGCCGCTGCTCGGCAGACGACAACGCGTAGGTGGGGGCTTCGTCGAGGCTTTCCCCGCGCCACCGCAGCAGTGCCTGCCCGACAACGGGTTTGGCTTCCGGGGCCAGTGGCAGGTCCTCGATGATCCCGATGGCCGCGCTCTGGCGTGCGAACAGCGCCGCCGCCTGCGCGCGGCTCTGGGCTCCGATTGCGTCGAAGTCGGGATCGATGCCGACCTGCATCTGCTCGGTGTCGATGTTCACGCCCCACTGGTGGGCGAAGGCGTCGCACAGTTCGGTCAGTTTCTGGT
>NZ_LZMK01000002.1:0-1099 GCF_001665865.1 Nocardia sp. 852002-20019_SCH5090214
GCCTCACGGCGCACGACCTCACCAGCGACAGAGCCGTCGGCCCGCACATACGGGTAGCTGGCGACCGGCTTCCACGACGAAAGCTGGCGGCCGTAATCGGATTTCGCCTTCCGCAGCGGCAGCCCAGCCGCGGTGATGGCCTGCTCAGCCCGCGAGACCGGCCGCCGCTGTTGCGGGCGGGCCGGGACGTGGGAGCGGCCGCCGGCCGCGCGGGTGATCGGCTCGTCATACAGGTCACGGACCTGCAGGCCGAGCGAGTCGAGGATCTGCTCATCGGGGCAGCCCGCCTGGCACTGGATCTTGGTGCGGCCCTTGTCGCCGAAGTGCTTCACGATCAGCGACGGATTGTGATGGCCGCCGTCGGCCTCGTGCACCGGGCAGCAGTACTTGGTCCAGGCACCGGCCGGACGCCCGAAGCCCACGGTGTGCTCCAGCGCGGCCGTGACTCGGGCCAGGCTGGCACCGTGGTTCGCCGCCGCCGGTCGGCGTGCGGGCGCCGACATCACGGAAACTCCGGCCAGACGACGTGGCTGTGGTGCACGGTCGGCGCGGTGGGAACCACGATCCCGGACAGTTGAGCGGTCTGGGCCTGGCTGGGGTTGGCGCGCGGCGCCGGGTTGAACGGCAACGCAATCAGCTGCTCCTGGTGCCCGCCGGACACCGAGCAATATTTGAAAGGCCCTTCGATATCGAGGATTTCGCGCATCATCGGCGAGAAGTGGTTGAGCCAATACGTCGACTGCTCAGGGCCGGGACCCTGGCGCAGCGCCTCGAACGCCATCCACAGCGCCTCGAACCGGGCGTGCACCTCACCATGCAGATACCACTCCCGGCACCAGCGGATCTTGACCTCGCTGCCCTGCATCGAGACCTCACGCCGATACAGGTGCGCCACATGCTTTTCGACGAAAGTCTCCACATCCGGGTACTTCAGCGCGGGCTCCGCCTCGGCAGCCGCCACCGGCTCCGGCTCCGGCTCGGGTGCGGGTTCGACGGGCGGGTTGAGCGCGAGTTCGGCCTCATGGGCGGCGGTTTCGGCCATCTGCTCCCGGATCTCGGGAGTCAGCAGGTCCTCGACGACCTTCGCGGCGATCTCTTT
>NZ_LZMK01000003.1:0-724 GCF_001665865.1 Nocardia sp. 852002-20019_SCH5090214
ATCGATCGCACGATGGCGCAGATCAATCTCAACGAGCGTCGGATCCCGTTGACCCAGGCCGACTACGCCGCCGGTATCGCGCTCATGCTCGATCTGGGCGCCTCACCGACCCGGGTCGCGAAAGGACTGCAACAGACCAAACGCGCCGAGGTCCGCAAGCTCGCCGCAGTCGGACGGTCGCAAGCCGGACGCACGCTGATCGACGACGGACAGTACAGCCTCGATCAGCTCGCCGTAATCGCCGAATACGACAACCTCGGCGACACCGACGCCGTCGAGAAACTGACCTCCGCCTCCCGCTACAACTTCGGCTACACGGCCAACGCGATCGCCGCGGACCGCGACGAAACCCGGCGACGTCTGCACGCGTCACTGCCGTATGCCGCTTACGGATTCGGGATCCTCACCGACGAACCCGGCGCCGACGACGGATACCTGGCCGTCACCGACCTCGTCCGCTCCGACGGCGAACCGCTCACCGACGACGACGTGTACGCCGAGCCGGCGCGGTGGCTGGTGTGGGTCGAGGTCGAGGAAAACGGGGAGCTGGTCGACACCGCCACCGGCGCGCTCGTCGATCCCGACACCGTCGACTGGGACACCCAGTACGACTCCGACGCCGAACCCGGCGAGGGGTTGCGCCGCGCGGACGGGCTCGCCTGGCGTGATCGCTGGATCCCGGCCTACTACCTGCCCGCCGACCAGCTCGACACCACCGGACTAC
>NZ_LZMK01000004.1:0-569 GCF_001665865.1 Nocardia sp. 852002-20019_SCH5090214
AGGCCCCGGCGCAACCGCGCCGGGGCCTGTCGGCGTTGACCCCGAGAGGCCCTGTGCAACTACCCAACCCCCACTCCGCCGACGGTCCCAGTGCCGCCGACAAACTCGACGACGACGATTACCCCGCCTACTCGATGGGACGCGCCGCGGAAATCCTCGGTGTCACCCAAGCGTTTCTGCGCAGCCTCGACGCCGCGCAACTGCTGACCCCGCAACGATCGGGCGGCGGGCACCGCCGCTACTCGCGCTACCAGCTGCGTATCGCCGCACGCGTGCGTGAACTCGTCGACGCCGGCAACGCCCTCGACGCCGCGTGCCGCATCGTCATCCTCGAAGACCAGCTCGCCGAGGCCCGACGCCTCAACACCGAACTGCGGCACACCCTCGACCAGCACAGCAACCCCACAGAGACGACGTGAACGTGCCCGACACCCGCACCGGCCACATGGATGTCTTCCTCCCTCAGGCGCTGGAACCCGCCGTCCTCGACGCGGTGATCCGCCTCAACGTCACCTCGGCCCTGGCCCGCACCGGCGAATCGCCCGCCACCATCGAATACGGCACCGGCC
>NZ_LZMK01000005.1:0-60070 GCF_001665865.1 Nocardia sp. 852002-20019_SCH5090214
GGGGGGAGGATGAACGGAACCAAAATAAATATTTGGCACTGACATTCATCGACACACTATTGAGTTCTCAAAGAACAGGCGCACAAACAGTCCGGCCGGTTAACCGACCTTCTTGAGAGGCAACTTTTCCAGCCTAACCACTGAAGCTCGCGAAGTCAACTCACGATCTCTGGGTCCTACTGGCCGTCAGGCGCTCCTCGTCCGACCTCGTTGTCCCGGGCCTCTCGGCTCCGGGTCGGTGTCCGTGTCGCTCTGACTTGGAATAAGTTACGTGGCGGAGAACAGAACGTCAAATCGCCACGTCGGCTCGCATTTTCGCAGGTCACCGGCCCGGCTCCGGGCCGGTGACCGACCCGAATCACACGGATGTGACTCAGGTCATGGCCAGATCAGCTCCCGGCTCGGCGGGCGCCGGCGAAGTTCTTCTTGCCGCGCCGCAAAACCAACCAGCGTCCGTGCAGGTAGTCGGTGTCGGCGGGCATCCACTCCGGGTCGGAGATGCGGACGTTGTTCACCGAGGCGCCGCCGTCGGCGACCGCCCGGCGAGCTGCGCCACGACTGTCCGAGAGTCCCGAGGCGACCAGCAGATCGACGATCGTCGATTCGGGGCCGGCCTCCGCCACAATGCCCTCACCCGCGGCTTCGGCCAGCGCGGAGCCGAGTGTCGCTTCGTCCAGAT
Source organism: Nocardia sp. 852002-20019_SCH5090214 (assembly GCF_001665865.1). Taxonomy (NCBI): domain Bacteria; kingdom Bacillati; phylum Actinomycetota; class Actinomycetes; order Mycobacteriales; family Nocardiaceae; genus Nocardia; species Nocardia sp. 852002-20019_SCH5090214. The sequence continues at coordinate 680 of NZ_LZMK01000005.1, forward strand.
CGTGCAGATCGCCGCGGCCGAACAGCGCCTGGCTGGCCAGCTGCACCGCGCGGGTGTGCGCCTCGCCGTGCACGAGCGTGGTCATTTCGGCGGCCAGGCGACGCTGCGCTTCCCTGGCATGCGGACGTTCGGCGGTCGCGGTCTCGAGTTCGGCCAGTTCCTCCCGGTCGAGGAAGGTGAACCAGCGCAGGTAGCGGATCACGTCGGCGTCGCCGGTGTTCACGAAGTACTGGTACCAGGCGTACGGGCTGGTCATCTCGGGATCGAGCCACAGACTGCCGCCGCCGGTCGACTTGCCGAACTTCTTACCGTCGGCGGAGGTGACCAGCGGGGTGGTCAGGGCGTGGACCTGCTCGCTGTCGAGGCGGCGGTTGAGTTCGACGCCGGCGATGATGTTGCCCCACTGATCGGAGCCGCCGACCTGCAGACGGCAGCCGTGGGCGCGGCGCAGCTGTACGAAGTCGTTGGCCTGCAACAGCATGTAGCTGAATTCGGTGTAGGAGATGCCGTCGCCGTCGAGGCGGCGCTTGACGGTATCCCGCGCCAGCATCACGTTCACCGAGAAGTGCTTGCCGATATCGCGGAGGAAGTCGACGGCGCTGAGGTTGCCCGTCCAGTCCATATTGTTGGCGATGATCGCGCCGGTCGGCGAATCGTCGAAGTCGACGAAACGCTGCAGCTGGCCGCGGATCCGGTCGGCCCACTCGGCGACGGTATCGGTCGAGTTCATCACCCGCTCCCCCACGTCGCGGGGGTCACCGATCAGACCGGTGGCGCCGCCGGCCAGGACGATCGGGCGGTGTCCGGCCTGCTGGAAGCGTTTGAGCGTGAGCAGCGGAACGAGATGGCCCGCGTGCAGACTCGCCGCGGTGGGGTCGAAACCCGCATACAGGGTGATGGGGCCCTTCGCCGTTTCGGCCCGCAGGGCGTCCAGATCCGTGGACTGTGCGATCAGCCCACGCCAGGTCAGTTCGTCGATGATGTCGGCGCTCACGTCCTCCCATCTTTCCGCACCGAGCCCGCTCGGCTGCGCTGGGTCGGCGATGTCCGGGCCGGGCGGGCCGTTCGGTCAGGAATGAACCGCGCCGATGCGTCGGGGGCCCGGCCGATGCTCGACGATCGTCGGCTGGGCAGTCCGCGAGCGGAGCGTGGACGCGTGCGTATGTGTGCGAGCGTCCGGGCCATGGCCGATCGCCTCGGATCCGGATGTACTCGATACATGACAGAGAACACCATGATCGACAACGAAACCCTCGGCACCACAACGGTTTCCGCCGACGCCGGCACCGACCGCACGTCCACCCCGAAGACCGGCCCCGACCACACGGCCGTGGGCCCCGTCGTCGTCTTGGGCGGCGTCGGGAAGACCGGTCGGCGGGTCGTGGCGCGTCTGGCCGAGCGCGGCATCGAGGTGCGCCCGGCCTCCCGTTCGACCGCGATCCCGTTCGACTGGGAGGACCGGACGACCTGGGCGGCCGCCCTGGACGGCGCTCGATCCGTCTACCTGACCTACCAGCCGGATCTTGCCGCCCCGGGCGCCGACGAGGCGGTGAGAGAACTGACCGCGGTGGCACGCCGGGCCGGGGTGCGGCGACTGGTTCTGCTGTCCGGCCGGGGCGAGCCGGAAGCGCAGCGTTGTGAGGAGATCGCCCTCCGCAGCGGCCTGGCCACGACCGTGGTGCGGTGCAGCTGGTTCGCACAGAACTTCAGCGAGGATTTTCTCGCCGAGGAGATCGCGACCGGACAGGTGACACTGCCCGCCGATACGGTCGCCGAGCCGTTCGTCGACGCCGAGGACATCGCCGATGTCGCTGTCGCCGCACTCACCGAGGACGGGCATACCGGTGAGATCTACGAACTGACCGGGCCGCAGGCACTGACCTTCGCCGAGGCGGTGGCCACGATCGCCGCCGCTACCGGTCGCGCGATCGGGTATCGGCCGGTGAGCCTGGACGAATACGCCGCCGCGATGTCGGAGATGGGACTGCCTCGGGAAGTGGTCGACTCGCTGACCTATCTGTTCGGCACGGTTCTCGACGGCCGCAACACCGCCGTCACCGACGGTGTCGAGCGGGCATTGGGGCGGGCGCCGCGATCGTTCGCCGACTATGCCCGCCGGACCGCGGCCGAGGGCGGGTGGCCGGTGACCGACGGTGGCGAGCCGGCCGGTGTGCCGCGCGGGTGATCGGCGATGCCGGTGATCGTGCGTGATTTCCCGGGGTTCCGTCGTCCCGCCGGTGCTGGGAAGCCGGTTGCCGCACCGGCCGCCATGCGCGATCGTCGTGGCATGGATGCCCTCGCCGACCTGCTCGACGGCCCGCGCGCTCGCGGTGCGTTCGTGATGCGCTCGCTGCTGGACCCGCCGTGGTCGCTGCGGATCCAGGACCGGGCGCCGCTCACGGTGGTGGTGGTGACCCGTGGATACGCCTATCTCGTACCGGACGGCGACGATCCGATCCGGCTCGAGGAAGGTGCGGTCGCGATTCTGCGCGGTCCGGATCCGTACACGGTGGCCGACGAACCGTCGACCCCGCCGCAGGCGATCGTTCACCCTGGGCAGACCACGACCACTCCGGACGGTGAACTGCTCTGTGAGACATGGGATCTCGGGGTTCGCAGCTGGGGGACGAACGCGGCCGGAACCACCGCGCTGCTGACCGGAACCTACGAGGTGGCCGGCACGGTCAGCGACCGTCTGCTGCGCGCACTGCCGCCGCGGGCCGTCCTCGACGGTCACGAGGTCGACGAACGTCTGCTCGGCCTGCTGGTCGACGAAGCCGGCCGCGACATCCCCGGGCAGGCATCCGTGCTCGACCGGCTGCTGGATCTGCTGACCATCGCCGCAGTGCGCACCTGGTTCGCACGGGCGGAGGCGCCGCAGTGGTACAGCGCCTACGCCGATCCCGTTGTGGGCCAGGCGTTGCGGCTGCTCGAGCACAATCCCGCCCACGATTGGACGGTCGCCGAGCTGGCGGCGACCGTCGGCGCGTCCCGGGCGGCGCTCGCGCGCCGGTTCACCGAACTCGTCGGGGATCCGCCGATCGCCTACCTCACCGAATGGCGGCTGGCGCGAGCCGCGGACCTGCTGCGCGGGACCGACGCCACCATCGAGTCGATCGCGCGGCAGGTCGGTTACGGGACGGCGTTCAGTCTGAGTGCCGCGTTCAAACGGCGTTACGGGGTCAGCCCCGGCATACATCGGCGCACCGAAACCCTTGCGGCGGAACCGGAACGTGACGCCGGAGCAGGCGGCTGACGAGTCTTCAGCCGGCATGTCGATGGGCCCGCGCCGGGTGTTTTCCGGAGCGGGCCCATCTGGCGGGTGCGAGTTCAGTGTGCGGGGCGTCGTTCGTAGGCGATCCAGGCGAAGACCGCCATCAGGACCAGCGGGAAGATCGCGCCGGCCGGGGCGTCCATGACGAAGGCCTGGGTAGCGGCCGCGCAGACCATGGTGATCGACAGTCCGGCGGCGGCGAGCCAGGACAGGCGCGGCACCAGCAGGCCGATACCGCCCGAAATCTCCACCAGGCCGGTGAAATAGCGGAACCAGTCGCCCCAGCCGATGTCGTGGAAGATGCGGACGGCGTCGGATTGGCCGACCACCTTCGGCAGCCCCGAGGCGATGACGAAGAACAGGCCCAGCACGATCTGCAGGGTCCACAGCACGCGCGTGCGGATCTTGCCGGGACGAGTGGCGACGGACGGGGCGGAGGCGGTGATGGCGGTCATGATTCGGTGTCCTTCCGGATGCTCGGTGTGGGTTCGAGCGCGCTCACCACAGAAGACGGGCCACCCCGAAAGAATTCATCGGTCAGGAGAAAGCGGATCTCAGGGCGCTCAGGTGCACCCGGCTGGCCGTGGCCGCCGTCTCGGCCGACCGATCGCGAATCGCCTCGAACAGCACCTCGTGGGCGTGATGGTCCGCGGCGGGATCGGCCATCGGCCGCATGCGCAGCATCTGCGTCATCGCGCGGTGCACGCGCGGGACGAAGGCGTCGAACAACTGCAACAGCACCTCGTTGTGCGCCGCCGCGATCACCGTGCGGTGAAAGGCGGTATCGGCGTCGACGAGATGGTCGACCGAATCGTCGGATCCGGCACGCACCGCCAGCGCCTTCCGCATGATCCGCAGGTCGGCGGGGGTGCGCCGCTGCGCCGCCAGAGCCGCGGCTTCGGCCTCGATGGCGATGCGGGCCTCGATGACGGCGGCGATGTCGGCACGGCGCAGCACCTCGTCCCAGTCTTCGGCCACCTCCAGCGCGGTGACGAAAACGCCTGCCCCCTGGCGGCTTTCGAGCACGCCCTGACCGGACAGTTCCCGGATCGCCTCGCGCAGCGTGGAACGTCCCACGCCCAGCTGGGCCGCGAGGGTCGTCTCGCCCGGCAGTTTGTGTCCCAGCGGCCATTCACCCGAACGGATCCGGTCGAGCAGGAGTTGAGCGGCCTGGGCCGCCAGCGGTTGCCTCTGCACGGTCGCCATCGGCGCTCACCTCTCTACTTGTCTGAGGAGTTGTCACTCGCTATGGTAGCCGACATGGGACAGGGACTGCTTCTCCTCGGCCGCCGCGGCGGGGTCTGAACGACCGGCACCCTGCCCGCGGGTTGCTGGGCTGCGCCGGTCGACACCTCCGACGCAGAAAGCCGATCCCGTGCCCGACCACACTCCCCGCTGGAATCGCCAGCGCCCCTCCGCCATGCCCTCGGATCGTTATCACGATGTGTATCACCATGTTTCGGTGCCGCTGACCGAGCGCAACTGGCCCTCGAAACGCCTCGAATCCGCCCCGCTGTGGGTGCCGGTCGACCTGCGCGACGGCAATCAGGCCCTCGCCGAACCGATGGATCCGGTGCGCAAGCGCCGATTCTTCGAGATGCTGGTCGCGATCGGCTACAAGGAGATCGAGGTCGGCTACCCGAGTGCCTCGCAGGCCGATTTCGACTTCGTCCGCCTGATCCGCGACGCCGAGCTCGCGCCCGCCGACGTCACCCTGGTCGTCTTCACCCCGGCCCGTGCCGATCTCATCGCGCGGACGTTGGAGTCCGTGGAAGGGATCACCAACGACGTGGTGATCCACATGTACACCGCGACCGCGCCGCTGTGGCGCGATGTCGTGCTCGGGCGGTCCCGGGCCGAGGTGGCGGAGATGATCCTCGCGGGCGGCCGCGAGATCGCGCGGCTGGCCGGCGACCGGCCGAATCTGCGATTCCAGTTCTCCCCCGAGGTTTTCATGCTCACCGAACCGGATTTCGTGCTGGAGGTGTGCGATGCGATGACGCAGCTGTGGGACGCGAGCCCGCAGCGCCCGGTGGTGCTGAATCTGCCGGCGACGGTCGAGGTGGCCACGCCCAATGTCTACGCCGACCAGATCGAATACATGGATCGCAATCTGAGCCGCCGCGACGGTGTGATCCTGTCGGTGCATCCGCACAACGACCGCGGCACCGGCATCGCCTGCGCGGAATTGGCGATGCTGGCCGGAGCCCAGCGCGTGGAGGGCTGCGTCTTCGGCAACGGTGAGCGCACCGGAAACGTCGACATCGCGACGCTGGCCCTGAATCTGCACGCCCAGGGTGTGGACCCGATGATCGATTTCTCCGATATCGACGGCATTCGCCGCACCGTCGAGTACTGCACGCGGATGCCGATCCCGGAGCGACACCCCTACGTCGGCGATCTGGTCTATACCGCGTTCTCCGGGACGCACCAGGATGCGATCAAGAAGGGTTTCGCCGACCATCGCCGGCGGGCCGAGCTGGCCGGGGTGCCGGAATCCGAGATCGAGTGGCAGGTGCCGTATCTGCCCATCGACCCGGCGGATGTCGGACGCAGCTACGAGGCGGTGATCCGGGTGAATTCACAGTCCGGCAAGGGCGGTATCGCGTATCTGCTGCAGACCGGATACGGACTGGAGCTGCCGCGACGGTTGCAGATCGACTTCGCGCGGCATGTGCAACGCCATACCGACGACACCGGCGCCGAGGTGGGTGCGCGGTGGTTGTGGGAGCTGCTGCAGCAGGTGTACGGCCCGACCGGCGACGGTATCGCCTGCGCCGGAGGCCGGATCCACTGGCGATTCGGCGAGTCCGGCGACGTCGTGATCACCGCGCCGAATGCCGGGGCCGAGGTCGAGACGACCTGCACGGCCGCCGATGCCAGTCGGCTCACGGAAATATTTGCCGCACAGGGCATCTCGATCGAGCCTTTGCAGGCTACCCACCATCGGCTGCCCGCCGGCGCGGGTGCGGAATACGTGGTCTACGGCGAGTTCCGGGTCGGCGGTGACGTTCGATGGACGCTCGGCGTCGCCGATACGGTCGCGGCGGCCGAATCGGCGGCGACGATCGCGGCGGCGCAGCGCGGGCGGATCCGCGCCGAGTTGACGAGCTGACCGCTCAGGCCGACCGCCCGACCTCCGGGGCGCGCGGACTGCGGCGGTAGGCCGAGACCGCCGGGGAGTCGCGCAACCACAGCCGCCACGGGCGGTCGGCGGCCAGGCTCACGCCGACGCGGGGGCCCACCCCGATCGCGGCGGAGTCGGTGATCTCGGGGCCCAATTCCAATCTGATCGGCGCCGCGGGGTCGAACAGGGCGGTGCCGTAGTCGGAGAGCGTAATTCCCAGGGCACTGCCGAAGTTGCCGGGCCCGCGCGCCAGATCGGTATCGGCGCGGGCCGCGGGGCGCCGGGAGCGCGCGACCTCGTGGCCCTCGATCACCTCGCCGGCCCGCAGCAGCACGGCACTGGCGACGCCGTCGGGGCCGCTGGTGACGTTCACGCAGGTGTGCATGCCGTAACTGAAGTAGACGTAGAGCACGCCGGGCGGACCGAACATCACGGCGTTGCGCGGGGTTCGCCCGCGGCCGGAGTGGGCCGCCGGGTCGTGCCACGGTCCGGCCGGGTCACCGCCGTACGCCTCGACCTCGACGATGCGCACGGCGACCGGGCCGGACCGCATCGTCGCGCCCAGTACGCGGCGAGCGGCGGCCAGCGGTTCCACGGCGAGTTCCTCGGCAGACACGGGTTCTCATTCTTACTCGAGCACCCGTGGTGACCGACGCCACGCCCGCCGTGGACCATGCTCGGTCAGAGCCAGCGCTCGACACCGCCGTGATGGGAGCAGGTTCCGCTGCGGTGGCGGCTGTAGCTGTAGGTGCCGTCGCCGCACTGCGCGGTCGCGCCGTCGGGATCCGAGCCGGGACGCGGGACGCAGGCGTGGTCGACGTTCTCGTAATCGCCTGCGGGGCAGGAGATGAAGGCCGGGGCGGCGGTCGCGGTCGCCGTGGGGGCGAAGACGGCGGCAAAGCCGACACCGGCGGCAAGCAGCCAGCCGGTCAGGGTGGTGCGACGGGTGCGGCTCGCTACGCTGTGCACTTGTGAAACTCCTACCATTCTAATTTCGGCCGGAACTGTCCCGGCGGATGACAAAAATAGCGCATCCCATAGCCGCACAGGACATTTCGGGCGAATCAGTGGTAGCGGCTCTACTGCGGCGGGCGCAGCCCGGCGAGTTTGTCGGGGTTCACCTGAAAGCGCAGGTTCTGCACCCGACCGTCGAGGATGTCGAAGGTGAGCGCGCCGACCGGGAATCCGCCGATCTCGCCGACCACGCTCAGTTCGCCGTTCAGCACCGCGGCCCGCATCCGGATTCCGGTCAGGATGGGTTTGGCCAGCACACCGAGCAGCCAGCGGGCGACGTGGTCGGGGCCGTGCAACGGCCGGCGGGCCGCGGTGACCTTGCCGCCGCCGTCGTTCCAGAGGGTGACGTCGGGGGCCAGCAGCTGCATCAGCGCGTTGACGTCGCCGCCGTTGGCGGCCGCCAGGAACCGCTCGGTGATCTCCTGCCGCGCAACGGGATCGGTGTCGTAGCGGGGACGGCGGGCCTGCACATGATTGCGGGCGCGATGCGAGATCTGCCGGACGGTCGGCTCGGGGCGATCGAGAAAACCGGCGATCTCGGCGGGTGAGAATCCGAAGACGTCGCGCAGCACGAACACCGCCCGTTCGACCGGGCCCAGTGTCTCCAGCACGACCAGCATGGCCGTGGACACCGTGTCGACGATTTCGACGCGCTCGGTGGCATCGGGTTCGCTGAGCAGCGGTTCGGGCAGCCACGGGCCGACATAGGTTTCGCGTACCGCGCGGGCGCTGGTGAGCCGGTTCAGCGACAGGTTGGTGACCGTCCGCACCAGGTAGGCCTTGGGGTGGCGGACGCGCTCCCGGTCGACCTCGTGCCATTTCAGCCAGGCGTCCTGCAGCACGTCCTCGGCGTCGGCCACACTGCCGAGCAGTTGATACGCGGTGGCGAACAGCAGCCGGCGATGCGTGTCGAACGCATCGCCGGGGTCCGCCGGTGGGTCCGCGGGCCGCGCGGTCACCGCACCGGCGTCCTCGGCGTCACCGTCCATGCGCTCATCCTCTCCCGATCGCTCGAGGGCCCGCAATATCGGGGCAGGTCCCTCACGCCGCGATCCGGCCGGCCGCGCGCGTCGCGCGTCCCCCACGCGACAGCGTGACCGACACATTGGCGCGGCGGCTCAGCCGGAATGTCGGGACCGGGCTGCTGCTCACGAACTCCTTGTAGTGCACCGCGGCGCGGCCCTTCAGGTAGGCGCGGCGGGGGCGGTCGTCGGCGTGCGTGAATCCGATGACCGCATCGCGGCGGCCGAGGCTGACCGGCTGATGGAAGTATCCGAACCGGAACGGCCGCACCGACTTTCCGCGCAGCCGCCGCGCGATGGCGTCCGCGGCGTAGGCCGCGGTCGGCATACCGCTCTGGCAGGTGCCGTGCATCCGCCCCCACGGCTGGGTGATGGCGGCGGCATCGCCGATGGCGTAGATGTCCGGATGCGAGACCGACCGCAAAGTCGGGTCGGTGACGACGGCCCCCGCCGCATCCGTGGTGATGCCGGCCGCGGCGGCCAGGGCGGCTACGCGCACTCCCGCGGTCCACAGCGTCAGCCCGGCGGGCACCATCACGCCGCTGTCCAGGCGCACGGCGTCGGGCAGCACCTTCGTGACGCGAGTTCCGCTGCGGCGCAAGATGTTCAGGCGGTCCAGGGCACGCTCGACGTAGGCGCGCGGGCGCTCGCCCAGCATGGCGGCGGGTTCACCGGTGCTGATCAGGGTGACGGTGAGGCCGGGGTGGGATTCGGCGATCTCGGTGGCGGCCTCGACGCCGGTGAGACCACCGCCGCAGACCGCGACCGCTCCCCCGCCGGCCTCGAGTTCGGCGAGACGCTGCGACATCCGATGCGCCGTGCGCGGATCGTCGAGGGTCCACGCATGCTCGGCCACACCCGGCACGGTGGTGGTGTCGGCGCGGCTGCCGAGGGCGTAGACCAAGGTGTCGTAGCCGAGTTCGACGCCGTCGTCGCAGATCACGCGATGGGCGACCGGATCGATCGCGGTGGCGGAGGCGCGGCGGAAGGCCACACCGGTTCCGGCCAGCAGGTCCGGGATCCGGTGATCGGCGAGTTCGGCGCCGGCCGCGACCTGATGCATACGCAGCCGTTCGGTGAACCGGTCCGACGGGTTGACCAGCGTGATGTGCACCGCCTGCTTGCGGGTGCGGCGCGCGAGCCGGATCGCCGCCAGCATTCCGGTGTAACCGGCGCCGAGGACGACGATCTCGTGCGGACGCCCGGCGTCCGGCTCGAACCGAGTCTCATGGTTGCTGCGCTGGGTCTTCCGATCACTGCGCTGGGTGTCGCTCATGGTCCTGTCCTTTCGCGGCGGGTCGACTGTGCGATTCGGTGATGGGACAAGTCGGCCGCGACTTTCGTGACACGCCCCGATGTGATGCCGGTCACACCCCCGGGAACAGGCCGGATACCCGCCCGGTTGACATGTCAGGACTTTCGGAAGACGCGAATGAGGTGACCATGGCCGTACAGGTCGAGATCTGGACCGATATCAACTGCCCGTTCTGCTACCTGGGCAAGCGGCGCTTCGAGCAGGCACTGGCCGGCTTCGACCACCGCGACCAGGTGCGGGTCGTGCATCGATCCTTCGAGCTGGATCCGACACTGCCGGCCGGGCACAGCGGCCCCGTGGTCGCCCATATCGCCGAGAAGTACGGCATCAGCGAGGCTCAGGCAGCCGCCAACGAACGCGGCATCGCGGCCCAGGCGCAGGCCGTCGGCCTGCCCTATCGCACCGAGGGACGCGACTTCGGCAACAGCTTCGACATGCATCGGCTGCTGCACTTCGCACTGGAGCGCGGGCGGCAGGAAGAACTGCTCGACGCGTTGTACGAGGGCAATTTCGCCGACGAGCGGCCGGTATTCGGGGACCGGGAACGGTTGATCGAGCTGGCCTCGCGAGCCGGGCTGGACGCGGCCGAGGTGCGCGCGACCCTCGACGACCCGCGGGCCTACGCCGAGGCGGTGCGCGCCGATGAACAGACCGCCGCCGAACTCGGTGCGACCGGCGTGCCGTTCTTCGTCTTCGACCGCACCTACGGCGTATCGGGGGCTCAGCCGCCGGAGGTGTTCACGCAGGCACTGGAGCGGGCATGGGCAGATCAGGCCCCCGCGCTGCAGGTGCTCGGCGACGGCGAGACCTGCGGTCCGGACGGCTGCGTGGTCGAGCCGGGCGGGACCGCCGCAGCGCCACCGCGCGATCACCACTGATCCCCTCTTGCGTCGCGACCGGACCCCGGGCAGAATTCAACACACAATGAATTCAACGCTCGGTGAATAACCTCGCCGGCCGTGTGACGTGAGAGGTGGACCGTGGCGAACCCCGATTCGTCCCCGGCGATCACCGTCGAGCACCTGCGGGTGCGTCGCGGGGGACATGAAGTGCTGCACGATATTTCGCTGACCGTTCCGGCGGGCAGCATCACCGGCCTGCTCGGGCCGTCCGGCTGCGGTAAGACCACCTTGATGCGCAGCATCGTCGGCACCCAGCTGATCGAGGCCGGCAGTGTGCGGGTGCTCGGCGAGGAGGCCGGCGCCCGCGGACTGCGTGCGCGCGTCGGCTACGTCACCCAGGCGCCGAGTATCTACGACGATCTCAGCGTGCTGGACAACGTCTCCTACTTCGCCGCGCTGTACGGCCGCGACTCCGAAGCGGTGCACGCGGCGATCGAACAGGTCGGCCTGAGCCCGCATATCCGGCATCGGGGCAATCAACTCTCCGGCGGGCAGCGCACCCGGGCATCGTTGGCGTGTGCGCTGGTCGCCGATCCGGAACTGCTGGTCCTCGACGAGCCGACGGTCGGACTGGATCCGGTGCTGCGGGTCGAGTTGTGGAAGCAGTTCCGCGAGCTCGCCGCTCAGGGCCGCACACTCGTGGTGTCGAGTCATGTCATGGACGAGGCCGAGCATTGCGACCAGCTACTGCTCATGCGCGACGGCCATCTCCTGGCCCAGCTCACTCCCGACCAACTGCGCGCCGACACCGGCGAAACCAGTTTGGAGAACGCATTTCTCGCCCTCATCACGATGGGACAGCCGCGATGACAACGACATTCGCCCCGCCGTCACGCCCGCCGCTGCGCTGCTACACCGCGACCTCGGCGCGCATCCTGCGTCAGTTGCGCGCGGACCGGCGCACCGTCGCCATGCTGCTGCTGGTGCCGACTCTGCTCATGGCACTGCTGTATTTCGTCTATCACGAGACGCCGACCATGCCGGGAGCGCCGTCGCTGTTCGACCGCGTCGGCATCAGCATGCTGGGCATCCTGCCATTCATCGTGATGTTCCTGATCACCGCGATCGCCATGCAGCGCGAGCGGACCTCGGGCACGCTGGAGCGGCTGATGACCACACCGCTGTCGAAGCTGGATCTGCTGGGCGGATACGGCACGGCGTTCTCCGTCGCCGCGGCGGCGCAGGCGGGCCTGGCGTGTCTGGTCTCCTTCTGGTTGCTCGGATTGCATGCCGCGGGCAGCGCATGGCTCGTGCTGCTGATCGCCGTGGTCGACGCGGTGCTGGGCGTGGCGCTGGGACTGCTGGCGAGCGCCTTCGCGCGCACCGAATTTCAGGCCGTGCAGTTCATGCCGCTGGTGGTGGGCCCGCAGTTCTTCCTCTGCGGGCTGCTGGTGCCGCGCGATCAGCTGCCGCGCTGGCTGGAGATCATCAGCGATGTGCTGCCGCTGAGCTATGCGGTCGACGCGCTGCAGGAGGTCTCCCGCCATCCGGGCGCGACCGCCGCGATGTGGCGCGATCTCGGCATCGTCGCCGCATTCGCCGCTGTCGCACTGACTTTGGGCGCCGCCACTCTACGCAGGCGAACAGCATGAGCGATGTGAGCGAGGGTGTGAGCGCCCGCAGTGGGCGGCGGGCCGGTGAATCGGGGACCCGGGAGGCGATTCTGAATGCGGCACGCACCCGTTTCGCCGAGGTCGGATTCGACAAGGCGTCGATCCGCTCGATCGCGGGCGCGGCGGGGGTCGATCCCGCGCTGGTGCATCACTACTTCGGCACCAAACAGCAATTGTTCTCCGCCGCACTGAATCTGCCGATCGACCCGGAGCTGATCCGCGCGCCGATCCGGGCCGCCGAACCCGACCGGCTCGGCGAGACCGTGGTCCGGACCGTGGTCGGCGCATGGGATTCCTCGGTCGGCGTGCACGCGGTCGCGGCCTTTCGCGGCATCCTTGCCGGCGGCGATGCCGCGCTCGCCCGCAGCTTCCTGCTGGAGGTCGCGCTGAAAGATGTTCGGGAGAAGGTGGATTCGCCACCGGGCAGCGGGACCACGCGAGTGGTGCTGGCCGTGTCGCAGATGATCGGCCTGCTGGTCGCGCGCAAGATTCTGCAGGTCGAACCCGTGGCGTCGATGCCGCTGGACGAACTGGCCGCGGCGGTCGGGCCGACCATCCAGCGCTATCTGACGGGCGATCTGCCCGTCGCCCGCGGCTGGGCGGACTTACCGCCGTCCGGAATCAGCCCTGGGCGGTGAAGGACTCGTGCTCGGCGTCGCCGACCGCACGCGCCTCGTCCACGAGCAGCACCGGGATGCCGTTGTCGACCGGGTAGGCGCGACGCAGGCGCGGGTTGTAGAGCACGCTGTTGCCCTCCGCGTCGCGCACCAGCGACAACGGCCCCTTGTCCTCCGGACAGGCCAGCAGGCTCAACAACGTCGGGTCCAGGGTTTGCTCCGCCATATCCGACAACCTACCCGCCCGCCGAATCCGCGGGCCGGGCCGCCCGGCGGAACGAGATGTGCCGATGCCCGAAGAAGCTGAGCACCGCCACCGCGCCCATCACGACCACCGTGGCGGGGGTCTCCGGCAGGTCGAACACCCCGACCGCGAGCTGCACGCCCGCCATGTTCAAGATCAGCCCGCCCGAGTTGACCGCGACGAATCGCAGGAAGTCGGCGATCAGGTGACCGCGCACTCGAAAGACCAGGGTGCGATGGGCGAAGAAGGCGAACACGATGCTGATCGCGTAGGCCAGTGCCACCGCCACCGCGGGCGGCCAGCCGCCGGGCAGCACCTTCAGCCACATCACCGTCAGCACCATGCCCAGCAGCGTGTTGGCCGCCCCGACCGCGGCGAACGCGATCTCCTGGCGGCGAATCAGTCGCAGCAGCAGACCCGGTGGCGGGATGTCCGGCTCCCGCGCCGCGGCCGTTCCGTCCGCGCCGACGCTCACGAAACCACTTCCGCTGCTTCCTGTTTCACCGAATCGCCGGATTCGCTCGCGCGCCGGCGGGAACGCAGGTACAGCCACTGCATCACCGCCAGCAGCACCAGGCCGCCGACCGCGCCGGCGACACCGATACGCCAGCCCGGCGGCTCCCAGGAGACCTCCAGCGTGGCGTCCCGGGTGCCGGCCGGGATATCCACGGCGATGATCGATTTCGCGATCTCGCGGATCGGGAGTTCGTGGCCGTCGAGGGTGGCGCGATAGCCGGGCCAGTTCAGCCGCGCGAGTACCACGCGACCGCCGTCGGCCGAGCTCACGCGCACCCGGCTGGTGCGGTCCGATTCCGACAGTGAGCTCGCCTGTACGTCGTGCGCGTCGGAGATGCGGCCGTTCGTGGTCGACACCGGACCCTGCTCCCGCTCGAGCACCCAGATGTAGCGTTCGTGGCCCGGGTAGCCGACCCACTTCCAGCCGGGCGGCGCGGGCTGCTTCCCGAGGTCGGGGAACATCGCCCGCTGCAGGACGACACGGTCGAGTTTCATCAGGTCCACCGGGGCGCGACCGGTGATCGGCTCGGCGGTGAACAGCCGCCGGAACGAGTCCGGACAGACGCTGGAATCCCATCGCATGCACAGCATTTCGCCGAACCAGTAGTGCCCGTTGGGTGTGTAGCCGTTGACGTAGTTGCGATGCACGTCCTTGGCGAAGTTGCCGAACACCAGCGATCCGTAGGCGCCCTGCAGACTCTTGTCCGCCGGCTGCAGCAGTCCGCGGTCGCCGAGCTGAATGGTGACACCGTCGAATGCCGGGAACGCTGCCTCCGCCTCGGAGCGGTGCACGGGCAGATTCCAGCCCATCGGCGTCGGCTGGACCAGACTCACCTGCAGGTAGGCGATCGGGAGCATGGCGACGACAGTCGCCAGCGCGGCCGCCCCACTTCCGCGGCGCGCCCACAGCCACACCACGCCGGCGCCCAGTGCCGCGACCGCGAGCGCGGAGAGCACATGCCACCAGATGTGGTGCGGGTCGGCGGAGAACGTTCGCACCCAGAGCAATCCGATCAGCACCGCCGCCGCCACCGCGCGCGGGCGCCAGTCCCGCACCGTGCCGAATCGGCCCAGCAGCACGCAGACCAGGATCAGCAGGCCGACCGCCACCATCGGCAGCACCCGCGCCGGCCAGCGCAGCGGGCCGACCGTGCCCGGTCCGGCCGTCCACATCAGGAACATGATCGCGAACAGCGCCACCGAGATCAGTTCCCGCCACACCCGGCGCGCGCGATTCCAGTCGACGAATGCCAGCGCCGGAATCAGGAACCACGCGATATAGGTGACCGGCAGTGGCTGCACATACCCCCACCAGGAGGTGAACGCAGGCATCGCCGAGGGCAGGCTGGCATTCAGCGATTCCGACCACGGCACTGTGAGGAACCGGTCGTTGTTGATCTGCGAGTTGCCCCGCCAGCTCACCGTCGCGGACAACATGCTCGGTAGATACGTCATCAAACCGGCCATACCGGCCGCGCCCGCGACCACCGCCACCCGCAGCACCGGGCGCCAGGCGCGTTGGACGACGAGCTCTCCCACCGCCACGGCGACCAGCATCAGCGCCGCCTCGACGGCCGGAAAGACGTATTCGACCGAAATCGCCAGATACAGGTAGACGAACAACGGAATCGGCCCGTAACCGCGGGTGCCGCCGTAGCGCGACCGATCCCCTGCCGGGCCGCGGGCGTAGCGGACGGCACTGGCCCAGGCGTGCAGCATCCAGGCGGTGCCGGTCAGCGAGGTGACCCAGCTGGCCTCGTCGAAGAACAGGAACCAGCCCGAGAGCGGAAAGGCGATGCCCGCCACGGCGGCCCAGGACGCGCGACTGCCGTAGACCAGGCAGACCCGGTACACGCCGAGTGCGGCGATGATCGAGAAGATCAGTTTGACGACCGTCGCCAGCAGCGCGAGATTGTCCACCGACGGTGCGATCAGATCGATCAGCAGTTGCGGCGGGTTGAACAGGCCCGCCTCTTCCATGGTGTAGTTCCCGGTCATCCATTGCTCGGGCACCATCAGCGGCAGATGGCCCTCGCGCAGGTGCCGGCCGAGCATCACCCACAGCGGGGTGTATTGGGATTCGGTGTCGTCGGTGTAGAAATGCCGCGCGTTGGCGAGCAGCACCGCGACATATCCGGCAATGACCCCGATCGCGGTGACCGCTCCCCATCGGAACACGGTCTGCCGCGGATGCCCCGCGGCGCTCGACTCGGGCCGGGGAGCGGCGGGCCGCCCATTCTCGACGGCGACATCGCGCCGATCCTTCCCGGGCTCCGCGAGCGCCGTCGTCGACACTGCACTTTCCACCACGATTGACAGACCCTACCCGCCCGCGCGCTCGCGGGCATCGCCCCCGGAACCGCCGCCCCTCTCGCGGAGCCGAAGCCGGTGACCAGCAGCGTGTTAGAGTTCACCCCGATTCGGGCTCTGGATACAGGCGAGGAGTTCCGGTGCGCACCGTCATCGAAAGTCGAACCAGCTGATGCCGATTCCGTCCGCAACCGCATATCCCCCTGCCGCCGGGCAGGCTTCGACACCGAATGTTCACCCGCCGGTCACCGGCGGCGGCGAGCGAGTGCATGCGGTCTCGGTGGTGATCCCGGTGTATCGCGGCGAGCAGACCATCGCCGGACTGGTCGCCGAACTGCACGGATTGGCGGAGTCCGCGCGCACGCCGGACGGCAACAGCTTCGCGGTCGAGGAGATCGTGCTGGTCCACGATCACGGCCCCGACCGCTCCGACGTCGTGCTGCAGCGGCTCGCCGCCGAATACCCGCAGGTGCGCGTGATCTGGCTGAGCCGCAACTTCGGCCAGGACGCGGCCACCATCGCCGGCATGGCCGCCGCGCGCGGCGAATGGATCGTCACGATGGACGAAGACGGCCAACACGATCCGGCATTCATCGGCGCCTTCCTCGACACCGCGCTCGCGCAGCGCGCGGACCTGGTCTATTCGAAGCCGACCAACACCCGCCCGCACGGCGTGCTGCGCAACCTCACCTCGCGCGGCGCCAAGGTGGTGCTGGCGACGGTCTTCGCCTTCCCCGATTCCACCCGCTTCGAAAGCTACCGGCTGATCCGCGGCGATATCGGCCGTCAGCTCGCCGAGGTCGCCTCCAACGGGGTGTATCTGGATGTGGCGCTGACCTGGGTGGTGGACAACACCGCGCAGGCGCCGGTGGTCCTGCGCGCGGAGGGCCGCGAAGAGTCCGGCTACAACTACCGCCGGCTGTTCTCGCTGTTCTGGAAGATGGTGCTGTGCAGCGGAACCCGCGGCCTGCGCCTGGTGAGCCTGCTGGGCGTGACCCTGGCCGCCGGTGGTGCGGTGATGGCCGCGGTGGTGATCTGGAATGCCCTGTTCGGCAACGGTCACGACCCCGAGGGCTGGGCCTCGATCATTGTGGTGCTGCTGCTGGTCTCGGGCGCGATCCTGTTCTCGCTCGGCCTGATCGCGGAGTATCTGGGTGTGGCGTTGCACGTGCTGGTGGGCAAACCGCTGTATCTGACGGTAGATTCCCCGACACCGCGTCCGCATGCCGAGGCGCGGGTTCCGACCACGGCCGCAGCAATCGGGGGACACAATCCGGGTGAGCACTGACCGCATCCTCTTCAGCCGTCCCTACCGCGCCCAGGCCGAGCTGACGAATCTGGCCGCCGTCCTGGCCTCCGACCATAGTCACGGCGACGGGCCGTTCACCGCGGCGGCGACGGCGAAATTACGCGCCATCACCGGCGCCCCGCACACCCTGCTGACCACCTCGTGCACCCATGCGCTGGAGATGGCCGGGCTGCTGCTCGAACTGGGGCCCGACGACGAGGTGATCGTGCCCAGTTTCGCCTTCACCTCCACCGCCACGGCGGTCGCGATGCGCGGGGCCACCTGCGTCTTCGCCGATATCGACGAGCGCGGCAACCTCGATCCGGAGTCGGTGGCCGCGGCGGTCACCGAACACACCAAGGCGATCGTGGTCATCCACTACGGCGGAGTGGGCGCCGATATGGACCGGCTGCTCGAGATTTCCGAGGCGCACGGCCTGGCCATCGTCGAGGACACCGCGCACGGCCTCGGCGGCCGGTGGCGCGGACGGCCGCTGGGCACGATCGGCACCGTGGGCGCGCTCAGCTTCCACGACACCAAGAACGTGCACTGCGGTGAGGGCGGGGCCATCCTGCTCACCGACGAGATCCTGATGGGGCGCGCCGAGATCATCCGCGAGAAGGGCACCGACCGGGCCCGGTTCCTGCGCGGGGCGGTCGACAAGTACTCCTGGCAGGACATCGGATCGAGTTATCTTCCCAGTGAGTTGAATGCCGCGGTGCTCGATGCGCAGCTGGCCGAATTCGACCGGATCCAGGCCGGGCGGATGCGGGTGTGGAACGCCTACGCCGCCGCACTGCCGCAGTGGGCAGCGCGCAACGACGTGCGGTTGATGCAGGTACCGGACGATCGCGAGCACACCGCGCATCTGTACTACCTGCGCACCCCCACCGAGGACACCCGCGACGCGTTGATCGGATACCTTCGCGAACAAGGCATTTCGGCCCCGTTCCACTACGTGCCGCTGCATTCGAGCCCGGCCGGGCAGAAACTCGGCCGCACCACGGTTCCCTGCCCGCGCACCGACGAATTCTCGGCGACTCTGCTGCGCCTGCCGCTGTGGCCGGATCTGAGCGATCAGCAGGTCGCGCGCGTCATCGAGACGGTCACCGCGTTCACGGTGTGAGCGGGAGACCTCGTGGTCACCTATCCCAGCAGTGCGGCCGCGACCTCCGGGGTGAGCACTTCGTAGCTCTCCGATTCCCGGTTGTAGTACCAGGTGTTCTCGTCCGGTTCCAGGCGAAGGGCCGATCGCACCGCATGGGTGGCGGGACGGAAGCTCGAGCTGCGCGGGATTTCGTCGACCACCTGCACGATGTCGGGACGCTGGGCGGGGTCGAGGGAGCGCAGGCCCTCGGTGACGTCGGCGGGTTCGAGGCGGTGGCCCGCGCGCACGCTCACCACGGCGACCGCGAGCGTGGTGCTCGGGGTGCGGCGGCCGAAGGCGACCTCCATATCGACGGCCGTGATGTCGTTGAGCGCGTCCACGATCGGCTGGGAGTAGACCGGCCCGCGGGCGGTCGCGATGACGGTGTCGCGGCGGTCCATCAGCCAGTAGTCGCCGTCGCTGTCGCGGCGGAACAGATTTTCCGTCGGCATCCAGGCATCACCGGCGGTGAAGACCCCGCGCAGGCCGCCGCGGGAGATGTCGACGGTGTCGGCGGCCCGCCCGATCAGCAGGCCCACCTCGTTGTCGGCGGCACGGCGCGCGAAGCCCCGGGGGTCGGTGACGATCTGTTCGGCGATCGGATCGTAGGAGATCAGTTCCACCTTCGCCGTGCCCGGCACCGGCCGGCCCTTGCAGCCGATCTTCACGCCCGCCACATTGGCGAGCACGACGTCACCCTCGATGGAGGCGTAGAACTCCAGCACCCGCGCGGGCGCGAACCGCTCCGTGGTGCGCCGCCACAGGCCGGCCGGCATGCCGGAGCCGATGAACAGCCGGATCGGATGCGAATGGCCGGCGGGGAAGGTCTCCACATCGAGGATGTCGCGCAGCATGGTCCAGGTGTAGGTGACCACGGTGACGCCGTAGCGGTGCACCTCGGCGGCGAAGCTGGGCGGATCCAGCGAGCGGGCCAGCGCGATCCGGCTGCCCCCGGCCACCGCACCGCCCAGACTCACCAGCAGGCCCGACGAATGATGCAGCGGCGCAAGGCAATACACCGTATCCCGGCGGTCCAGGTCGGCCGCCGTCGCGGTGCCGAAGGCCGACAGCGCCCACCGGTGGTTGGTGATGTACTTCAGGTCGAGTTTGTCGCCGGTACCGGTGACCAGGATGAACGCCAGCTCGCGCGCCAATCCGGGATCGGGCCGGAACCAGCCCGGCAGGTCCACCGCCGCCGGGTCGACCTGCTCCAGGTCGACGACGTCCGCGCCGTCCGGGATGTCGAGTGTGCGGGCATTGCCGCCGCCGAGCACCAGGACCCGGGTTCCGGCGGCGGCCGCGGCCCGCAGGTTCTCCGGATCGGCCACGATCACCGTGGTCCCGGTCGATTCGACCGCCCGCGCGGTCTCGCCACCGGGCGCCAGTAGCACCGCGACCGCCCCGATCCGCGAGAGTGCCGCGACCGAGGCCAGCGCGCTCGGGCGGGTTTCCATCAGCACTCCGACGCGGGTGCCGGGGCGTACGCCCGCCGAGATCAGCCCGCGCACCACGTTGTCGATGCGGGCGCCGACCGCGGCGTGGGTGTGCACCCGGTCGTCGAAGAGGAACAGCTCGCGCATCGGCGCGTTGCGCTGTTGTTCGGCGAGCAGGCGGCCCAGCGAGATCCGGGTGTGCGGCTGGATCATGCCGAGCCGGGTCAGCCGGGGCAGCGCACGGGCGGCCTCCCCCGTGAGCTCCTTGGATCCGCGCAGCGCGTTTCCGGCCAGGCTGCCGAACGCCGCGCCGATTCCGGCGCCGGCCTCGGCCAGCGTGGCCGCGGTGTGCACGACCCGGGTGGCCGCGGTGGTCTGGCGGTCGGCGGCGACGTGCTCGTGCATGGGCGCGATCTGTTCGGGCAGGTCTGCGTTCCCGCCCAGCCAGTTCACCCAGTCGCGCACCAGCGGCCAGGTCTGGTTGGTGGCGGTACTGCCCGCCACGAGGCCGAAATGCCCGGCCACCAGCGTGGCCTCGTAGACCTCGGCATTGGGCGCCGCGCGCACGATGCCGCGCACCGCGGCCGGCTGGCCGATATCGTCGACCTCGCCGACGAAGGCGAGGATGGGGCATTTGACTTCGGCCAGCGAGATCGGCTGATCGCGAATGACGAAGCCACCGGACATCATTCGGTTGTGCGCGACGAACTGCTTGAGCAGATCGGCCGCCGCCGGTCCGGAATAGCCCACCCAGCCGTCGTGTTCGAGAAAGCGGCGCTGACGTTCCTTGGGCAGCAACGCTTCTCGGTCGTGCAGCTGGCGCAGGAAGTCGATACGGGCCTTCGCCGTCTTCACCGGGTCGAGCAACTGGAAACCGACACGCACCATCGCATCGGTGATCGGCAACCGGGTGAGGACGTGGTCGGCGACGAAATCGGCCACCTCCGACACCAGCCCGTAGGGCAGTCCGAACGGCAGTCCCGCGACGATGTCGACCGGGCTGCCGAAGGTGACGATGCTCTGCACGCCCTTGCCGTAGCGGAAGGCGGTGGCCTGGTAGGCGAACATGCCGCCCTGCGAGTACCCCATCAGATGCACGCCGCGGCCGGTCAGTTCGTTGACCGTGTCGATCGCGCTCGACAGGGCGAGGACGTGGTCGGCGAGATCGCGCTGCCAGCCACCTTCCTCCGTGGCGGGCGAGCCGAAATCCAGTACCCAGCAATCGATTCCGGCGCGATGCAGGATACCGACAGCGCCGCCCTCGGCGTTGACGTCGTAGATGTCGGCATTGACCATCAGCGGCGGCACCAGCAGCGCGACGGGCCGGTCGGCGGCCGGGTCGTCCGGGAAGTAGTGGCGCAGCCGGTACATCCGCTTGCGCTCGGTGACCTCGAAGGGCGAGGACTCCACATCGTGGGCGAGGCCGCCGAAACGGATGACCTCGAGACCGTTCTGCGCGGTCGCCATCAACCGTCGCGCCGGTCCCGTCAGGGTTCTCGTATCGAATTTCACAACCACTCCCAGCCCTTGCGCCCTGCGCTCACACCTTCACGCCCCCTGCGTGCGGGTCGAGCCTGCCACATCGACAGCCTACTGCGGGCCTGGTGTGATCGGTCCCATCCGCGATCACAGGTTGCGCACGGACGGGGTGCGGATGCGGCAGGCGGCGCCACGTTTTCGCGAATTCGGTCCCGCATCGCCGACCGTGCCCCGGCCGGTAGGCGACCTGGCCGCGATGGCGCCCGAAGGCCTCTCCTGCGGAGGGGAATTCACCGCGCCGGCGATTTCGGCCATCGCCCGGGCCGATCGCCGCGCGGGCTTCCCCAGCGATATCGGCCCCGGCGACCGGCCGGCGGAGGCCCGGGCCGGCTGCGGCGGCACCGGCGTCGCCGATCGGCATATCGCGAGGGCAGGTCCCTTCACCCGGTGACAGCCGCCGATAAGGTGGGACCGTGACCGGCACCCACATCACCTCCACCGACAGCACGGTCGACCGCGAGTCCCTGCCCGTCGAACTGGTCGACGAGCAGGGCCGCGCGACCGGAATCTGCCCGGTGTCCGATGCCCACACCGCGCCCGGACGGCTGCACCGCGCGTTCTCGGTGCTGCTGTTCGGGCCGGACGGCCGGGTGCTGCTCCAGCAGCGGGCCGCGGTCAAGACCCGGTTCCCACTGCGCTGGTCCAACACCTGCTGCGGACATCCGGCGCCGGGGCAGTCCCTCGCCGAGGCCGCCGCGGTCCGGCTGGGTGAGGAACTGCGGGTGAGCGCGGAACTGCGCGAGGTCGGCGTCTATCGCTATCGGGCCGACGATCCGGCGACCGGGCGGGTCGAGGACGAGTGGGATCATGTGCTGATCGGCGAGTTCGCCGGCGTGCCCGACCATCCCGACCCGGCCGAGGTGGCCGCGGTGCGCTGGGCGGAGCCCGATCGGCTGGAGGCCGATATCGCCTCCGCCCCAGCGGATTTCACGCCCTGGTTGCACGGAGTGCTCGCCGCGGCGCGCACCGGCCGCTGACCGCTCAAAGATCCAGCAGCCAGTCGTTGGGCGCGAACAGTTCGAAGTGGACCCGTTCGTCGGACACACCGGCCGCCTTCAGCTGGGCCCGTGCCGCCTGCAGGAAACCGGTGCCGCCGCACAGATAGATGTCGGCCTCCTCGGGCAGGTCGATGCCGGCCAGCGACAGCAGGCCCGCGTGCGCACCGGCGGTGGGCTCCTCGTACCAGACGTGCAGCTCGGCATCCGGTAGACCGGCGACCAGATCGGCCTGAGTGCCGCGCAGCGGGTGCGTGGAGGCGGCGCGGTCGGCGTGCAGCGCCAGCACGCGGCGCGGCGACCCGGCGGCCGCGAGATATTCCAGGATTCCGACCATCGGCGTGACGCCGATACCGGCCGAGATGAGCACCAGCGGCGTCCGCGCGGCGGTGTCGATGGTCAGATCGCCGAACGGCAGCGTGATCTGCAGCCGGTCGCCCACCTCGACGTCGGTGTGCAGCCACGACGACACCTCACCCTCGGGGCGGTCGCCGACGGCGGTGACACGGCGCACCGCGAAGGCCAGCCGGCCCGCGCCGGGAGCGTTGACGAGGCTGTACTGGCGCAACTGCCGGGCGCCGTCGGGCAGATCGGCGCCGACCGAAACATATTGTCCCGGAACGAAGCCGGGAAGGGGCGCGGTCGCGTCGGCGGATTCCACGACGAAGGTGACGGTCTCGGCGGGGTCCTCGACGCGCTCCACCACCCGGACCTCACGGAAGACCGCGCCCGGTTCGACACCGGCGCCCGAGTACAACTCGTTCTCGAATCCCATCAGGGTGTCGGCCATCAGCCAGTAGACCCGGTCCCAGGCGGCCGCGACCTCCGGGGTGACCGCCTCGCCCAGCACGTGCACGATCGCCGCGAACAGATGCTCGTGCACGATCGGATACTGGTCGGGCACCACCCCGAGCGAGGCGTGTTTGTGCCCGATGCGGGCCAGCAACTGGCGCGGATGCGGCAGGTTCGGATCGACGAGGTGGGTGGCGAACGTGGCGATCGAGGCGGCCAGCGCGCGCTGCTGCTCCCCCTGGGCCTGGTTGCCGCGATTGAAGACGTTGCGCAGCAGATCGGGGTGTGCCGCGAAGAGACGCCGATAGAACTCGGCGGTGATGTCGTCGATCCGCGCCCCGATCACCGGCAGGGTCGCCCGCACGATCTCGGCGTGATGCGGTTCCAGTTCGGCGCTGGTGTCCAGGGCCGATGTCGACGCGGTCGTCATGGTGAAACTCCTCTTCGAGCAACAATTCCGGTGCATTACCGGGCGAATTCCACGGTAACCATTTCGGGTGCCTCGAATCCATTTCCGAGCCCGTGTGTTCAATTACGGTTCCGGGTGCGGATTATGTTGTCCGCGCCACATTTTCGTTCGAATACAGCGAAATGCGCTGTGCCACCGAAAATGTTGGTGCACAGCGCATTACGAGGAGGAGATGGGGTCAGGACACAGCGGGAATATCGGCCGCGAAACCGCCGAACGGCAATTTCGGCGAGGCCGACAGATGCAGTAATTGCTGCGTCCGTTGATCGACCAGATCACTGAGTGTGTAGCGGTCGAGTTCTCGATAGAACGACTCCTGCGCCTCCGCCAGGATCCGCCGCAGGCGACACGCCCCGGCCATCGGGCAGGGGTGCTCGCCCACACAGTCGACCACCTCGGCCGCCCCCTCGAGGCCGCGCACGATCTGCCCGACGGTGGCGGTGCGACCGGCGTCGGTGAGGAAGATGCCACCGGCGCGGCCGCGCTGCGAGGCCACCAGGCCCAGTTCGGAGAGTTTGGTGACGGCCTTGGCGACGTAGTGCTCGGAGGCGTTGACCTGCCGGGCGATCAGCTTCGCGGTAACCCGCTCCTCGACGCCGCTGCTCACCGCGAGCCGCATCATCGCCCGCAGCCCCAGATCGGTGAATCGCGACAACTGCATTCCCCCAGGCTACTTAATTCCGCCTTTCAAAAGCGCATTCAGCGGTGTGGGTTCAATTACCCCGCATCGTGCGGATTTTGCGGGCCGGCTCACATCACCATCGCGCGTCCGGCTGCGAGGATTCACCGCAGGCGTCTGGCAGCATGGCCGCATGGAGCTGATCGGATTCGATCGCATCAGCGCGGCCCGGGAGATGCTGGCGCCCGTCATCCGCCGCACCCCGGTGATCGCCTCGCGGGTGCTGTCCGAGCGGACCGGCGCCGATGTGCGGCTCAAATGCGAGAATTTGCAGCGGACGGGGTCGTTCAAGCCGCGCGGCGCGTACTTCCGGATCGCGAATCTCGCCCCTACAGAACGCGCCCACGGGGTGGTGGCCGCGAGCGCCGGCAATCATGCGCAGGGAGTTGCTTGGGCCGCAACGACTTTGGGCATCGCCTCGACGGTGTTCATGCCGGTGGGAGCGCCTCTGCCCAAACTCGTCGCCACTCGCGCCTACGGCGCCACCGTTCATCAGGTGGGCGAGACGGTCGACGAGGCGCTGCTCGCGGCCCAGGAATTCGCCGATCGCAGTGGGGCGACGCTGATCCATCCCTTCGACCATCCGGATATCGTCGCGGGCCAGGCGAGCGTCGGATCGGAACTGCTGGAACAGTTTCCGGACGTCGGGACCGTACTGGTGCCGACCGGGGGTGGCGGACTGCTCGCGGGTGTCGCCGCGGCCCTGCACCCGGCCGCACCGCAGGTGCGGGTGATCGGCGTGCAGGCGGCGCTGGCGGCAGCCTGGCCAGATTCGCTGCGTACCGGGGAACCCGTTGCCCTGCAACGTATGTCGACCATCGCCGACGGCATCGCCGTCGGGCGACCCGGTGAGGTGCCGTTCGCCCATGTCATCGCCCATCAGCCGACGATCGTCACCGTGGGCGAGGACGCGCTCTCGGCAGCCGTGCTGCTGTGCCTGGAACGGGCGAAACTCGTCGTGGAACCGGCGGGCGCGGCGGCGGTCGCGGCGCTGCTGAGCCTGCCCGCCGAGGAACTGCGCCTGCGCGGACCGGTCTGCGCGATCATCTCCGGCGGCAACGTGGATCCGATCCTGCTCACTCGCATCATCGGCCACGGGCTCAGCACCGGCGGGCGCTACCTCGCCGTGCGGATCACCATTTCGGATCGGCCGGGCAGTCTGAGCCGGTTACTCGATGCCGTCGCCGGCACCGGCGCGAATGTGCTCGACGTGGTGCATTCGCGTACTCCCGCGGCTCTGGCGATCGACGAGGTGGAGGTGCAGCTGACCCTCGAGACCCGCGGCCCCGCCCATCGCGACGATGTTCTCGACGCGCTCGAGCGGGCGGAATACGCTGTGCGCGTTCAGGACTGAGCGCGCGTCAGTGCGCCGCCCAGTTCCAGCGCCAGCACCCCGGCGATCAGCAGCGCGATGCCGCCGATCTGCACCGCGGACAGCGGCTCGTCGAGAAACAGCACGCCGATCGTGGCGACCAGCGCCACCCCGATCGCCGACCACACCCCGTAGGCGACACCGACCGACATCCCCCGCTTCAGCGCCTGCGACAGGAAGATGAACGCCGCCACGTAGCCGACCACCACGACGAGGGAGGGCACCAGCTTGGTGAACCCCTCGGACAGCTTCAGCGACACCGTCGCCGACACCTCGGTCACGATGGCCAATCCGAGAAAGAGGAACATCATGCGCGCACGATATCGGGCGCGGTGACCGAAGCGCGGGCAACTACCCGCTGGGTCAGTGCAGCCAGGTACGGGCTTCGGCGGCGGTGGCGCGGACCTCGCTCAGCTGTTCGGCGACCCGCACCCCGGCGGTGCCACCGCGGGAGTTGCGGGAGGCGATGGACCCCTGCACCGTGAGCACCTCGCGTACCTGCGGCGTCAACGCCGGATCCACGGCGGCGAACTCGGCATCGGTGAGCTCGTCCAGGCCGACGCCCCGGGTTTCGGCGGTGCGCACGCACGCACCGGCCGCCTCGTGCGCCACGCGGAACGGAACGCCCTGGCGCACCAGCCATTCCGCGATATCGGTGGCCAGGGTGTACCCGGCGGGCGCCAGTTCGGCCATCCGCTCGGTGTGGAAGGTCAGGGTGGAGACGAGACCGGCGATGGCGGGCAGCAGAAGTTCCAGCTGCGCCACCGAATCGAACAGCGGCTCCTTGTCCTCCTGCAGGTCCCGGTTGTAGGCCAGCGGTTGCGCCTTGAGGGTGGCGAGCAGGCCGGTGAGGTTGCCGATCAGGCGACCGGCCTTACCGCGGGTCAGCTCCGACACGTCGGGATTCTTCTTCTGCGGCATGATCGACGATCCGGTGGACCAGGCATCGGCGAGGGTGATGTAGCCGAATTCCGGTGTGCTCCAGATGATGATCTCCTCCGCCATGCGCGACAGATCGACAGCGATCATCGCGAGGACGAAGGCGGCCTCGGCGGCGAAGTCGCGCGCGGAGGTCGCATCGATCGAATTGGCCGCGGCCGCATCGAAATCCAGGTCGGCGGCGATGGCCTCGGGATCGAGCCCCAGCGACGATCCGGCCAGCGCGCCCGAACCGTACGGGGAGATCGCCGCGCGCTTGTCGAAATCGCGCAGCCGGTCGACGTCGCGCAACAGCGGGTGCGCGTGGGCGAGCAGCTGGTGAGCCAGCAACACCGGCTGGGCCGCCTGCAGGTGGGTCTTGCCGGGCATCACCGCATCCGGATGCGCGGCGGCCTGCTCGACCAGGGCGTCGATGACCTCGAGCACGCCGAAGGCGATGCGGCGCACCGCATCACGCAGCCACATGCGGAACAGGGTGGCCACCTGATCGTTGCGGGAGCGTCCCGCGCGCAACCGGCCGCCGAGTTCGGCGCCGACCCGATCGATCAGACCGCGCTCGAGCGCGCCGTGCACATCCTCATCGGATTCGGCCGGAGTGAAGGCGCCGGAGGCGACATCGGCCGCGAGCCGGTCGAGTCCGTCCAGCATGTCCGCCAGATCGGCCTCCGACAGCAGTCCGGCCTTGTGCAGCACACGAGCGTGGGCCTTGGACGCGCGAATGTCGTAGGGCGCCAGCGCCCAGTCGAAATGGGTCGATTTGCTCAGCGCCGCCATGGCCGCGGCGGGGCCGGAGGCGAAACGCCCACCCCACAGCGCGCCCTCGTTGGTGGCTTGGCTCATCGGTTCTCGTCTCCTCGTGTGGCGGTCATCAAAATGTGGCGGTTCAGTTCGGCGCGAGCGGCCTCGGGCTGCTCGCGGCCGTGGTCGGACAGGACGGCGACCGGATCGCCGACCGTCACGGCCCAGCCGTGCGCGGTGAACCAGTCGCGCGGGTCGGTACGGCCCTCCCAGGGGTACCAGAGTTCTTCGAGGTTCAGCGTGATCCCGGCCTCGGCGAGCAGTCGCTTGCGGCGCTCCCGCATCGCTTGCAGTGCGGGCGAATCCTCGCTCCGTCCGCGTCCGATGTTCAGGGCGATCCGGCTGCCGGGCGCGCTGAGCGCCGCGATATCGCCGAACAGCCGGTCCTGCGCCTCGCCGGGCAGGTAGCGCAGCAGTCCCTCCGCCAGCCAGGCGGTCGGTGCGGTGGGATCGAAACCGTTGTCCCACAGCTCCTTCGGCCAATCCTGGCGCAGATCCACGCCGATCGCGCGCCGGTCGACGGCGGGCTGCTCATCGGCGAGCACGGAGTTCTTGAACTCCAGCACCTTCGGCTGGTCGATCTCGAAAACCACAGTGCCGGAAGGCCATTCGATCCGATAAGCACGGGCGTCGAGTCCGCTCGCGAGGATCACGACCTGCCGGATGCCGGCGGCGGAGGCGGCAGCGAAGTACTCGTCGAAGTAGACCGTGCGAGCGATGAGCATCGCGGCCAGCGAGCTGTAGGCATGCCCGCCCTCGCCGGCGGGATCCGCACCGGCCGATGTCGCCGCGACCTGAGCGCGCATGATGTGGCTCCAGCCCGAACCGGCGGCCTCGACCAGACGCGCGGCGTAGGGATCACGGAACAGCGCATCGGGGCGCCGGGTCTCGGCCGCCCGCATCGCGGCCACACCGATGGCGGTCGCGCCGACACTCTCGGTGATATCCCAGCTGTCGTCGTCACTGCGCACGGACATCTCCTCCCGTTCGGGCTGCGTCGCCTTCTACACGATGCGCACCCTGCGGTCGTGCGGTTTCACCCGGTGGCAGGCTACTCCGCGCCTGGTGGGGCGCCGGACTCCGCACCACGGATGTACACGCTCGGCGAGGTGTGGGTGCGGCCGGATCACGCCGACTTCCCGCCGGAGGCGATCCGGCATTGCGGGGACGATTGCCAAACGCAACGGCATTCGGTAGGTCACCGCGAGTCTTCGCGATCCGTCGGCCGGTGCTGTGCGTCGGCGCCTCCGACCGGATACTCGTGAACCTCTCCGCCCGAGCGTCGCGCTCGCGAGAGCGGCGGCCCTACGGGGCATCGCAGCGCACCTCCGGCTCGACACACGCGCCGACATGGACACCCTGCTCGGCGGCTCGGCCATCGACCGAACGATGACCGAGCGCTCGCGGCGACGACCGGCTGCCGCTGCTCCCGACCGGCCGCACGACTCGGCCGATCGTGCGGCCGAGCCCGCCGGCTTCCTACTTCTTGGACAGGTCCCGGCGCGCGGCGACCTTGGAGGACAGGCCGTGGATCTGGACGAAGCCCTTGGCCAGCGACTGGTCGAAGCTGTCGCCCTCGTCGTAGGTGGCCAGGTTGAAGTCGTAGAGCGACTCCTCGCTGCGGCGGCCGTTGACGACGACGTTGCCGCCGTGCAGCACCATGCGCACCTCACCGGAGACGTGCTGCTGGGTGTCGCGCACGAAGGCGTCCAGAGCCCGCTTGAGCGGGGAGAACCACAGGCCGTCGTAGACCAGCTCGCCCCAGCGCTGCTCGACCTGACGCTTGTAGCGGCCGAGTTCGCGCTCGACGGTGACGGCCTCGAGCTCCTGGTGCGCGGTGATCAGCGCGATGGCGCCCGGCGCCTCGTAGATCTCGCGGCTCTTGATGCCGACCAGGCGGTCCTCGACCATGTCCAACCGGCCCACGCCCTGGCGACCCGCGCGCTTGTTGAGCTCGGTGATGGCCTCGAGCACGCTGACCGGGCGGCCGTCGATCGCGATCGGCACGCCCTTGTCGAAGGTGACGATCAGTTCGTCGGGCGCCTCGAAGTTGACGGTCGGGTCGACGGTGTAGTCGTAGACGTCCTTGGTCGGCGCGTTCCACAGATCCTCGAGGAAGCCGGTCTCCACCGCGCGGCCCCAGAGGTTCTGGTCGATCGAGAACGGCGACTTCTTGCTGACGGTGATCGGCAGCGCGTTCTCCTCGGCGAAGGCGATGGCCTTCTCCCGGGTCCACGCGTAGTCGCGCACGGGGGCGATGACGTTCAGATCGGGCGCGAGCGCGCCGATGCCGACCTCGAAGCGAACCTGGTCGTTGCCCTTACCGGTGCAGCCGTGCGCGACGGTGGTCGCGCCGTGGTACTCGGCCGCCTCGACCAGGTGCTTGACGATCAACGGGCGGCTGATCGCGGACACCAGCGGGTAGCGGCCCATGTAGAGGGCGTTGGCCTGCACGGTCGGCAGGCAGTACTCGTCGGCGAATTCGTCGCGGGCGTCGACCACGATGGCCTCGACCGCGCCGCAGTCCAGTGCACGCCGGCGCACCACGTTCATGTCCTCGCCGCCCTGACCAAGATCGATCGCGACGGCGACCACCTCGGCCCCGGTCTCCTTGCCGATCCAGCTGATGGCAACGGAGGTGTCCAACCCGCCGGAATAGGCGAGTACGACGCGATCGGCCATATCTGATGCTCCTCAGGTTCGTGCGTATGCGTAGGGGGTGCGCGATGTCACCGGTGCGATGTGCCGCCGCTACCCGCCCTCGGACGGCTCACATCAACTGCAAATGATTATGCATGATGATGCAATCCCATTCATAACCGGGGGTGGGCGTACCACCGCCCGAGCACCACGGCGCCCCCACCGGCCCACCCGACGGATCGGACAACCGCGGACATTCACCCCGAAACCCGTGAGTGTCAATGAGATTGCCGCAACCGGGTATCACCGATATGTCACCCTGATAGCGAACGACCCCAGATGCCCCGGGAAAGGCGGACCCATGCTCTCCACGTTTGCGGGTTATTTCGGCACGATCGGCTCCGATGTGCTGGCGATCGGCCAATCGGTGATCACCCTCATCTCCGACCTCATCGGCGCGGGCGGCGCGGGCACGCCGGGCGGCGGCTTCGGCGGGAACTACCCGCCCGGACAGTATCCGCTGGCCTGAGCCGCGGGACCCGAGCGCCGGGCCGGCGGTTCGTTGCGGGCCCGCTACTCACCCGAAGCTGACCCGATCGAGCCA
Source organism: Nocardia sp. 852002-20019_SCH5090214 (assembly GCF_001665865.1). Taxonomy (NCBI): domain Bacteria; kingdom Bacillati; phylum Actinomycetota; class Actinomycetes; order Mycobacteriales; family Nocardiaceae; genus Nocardia; species Nocardia sp. 852002-20019_SCH5090214. Next base: position 31,329 of record NZ_LZMK01000005.1, read on the forward strand.
GAAGTCGAACAGTTCCCGCTCGCCCAGGATCTCGATATCGGCGTCCTCGACCGGCCGGCGCCGATAGATCACCAGCAGGAGTTCGGTGAGCGGCCCGCGAATCGCGACCGCGGCGCGCTCGTGGGCGCGCCGCCAGCCGATGGCATCGCCGGTGAGATCGACGATCCATTCGGCTTGCAGCTCCTCGGACGTGTCGGTGGCATGGAAGTGCAGCGTGCGACCGGGCCCCAGCAGTTCCCGCGCCTCCGGCTTGTAGTCGAACATCACCGGCAGCGAGCCCAGTTCCAGCCATTCGTCGATGGCGTCCGCGGCCACATCCGGCGCGGCGCGATATTCGGCACCCAGCGCGAGCGTGGCATCCGCGCGATGGATCAGCGTTTCGTGGGTGAAGCGGCGGGCGTAGAAGTCCGTGGTCGGCACGACCGGCACCGGCGTCCAGAGCGCGAGGCCGGGCCCCGCCTCGAGCAGTTCGGCGGACAGCTCCGCGGCACCCTCGGCGAGCCAATCACGTAATTGTTCGGGGTCCTCGTCCAGATATCCGGACAGATCCCGGAACGCGAAGTCGTCCTCCGGCAACGGTTCTCGAACCCGGCCGGCCACGGCCGCCCGTGCCCACCGCTGCGCACCGCCGAGGTGGCGTCCCAGCTGGCCCACGGTCCAGCCCGGACAGGTCGGGACGGGAAGCGCGGTATCGGCATGCGCGAGTGTGGCTCGCAGCAAGTCGGTCTGGGCAACGATCTCATCGCAGTACCGCTCGAAGGTCAGCGCCATGCGCACACCCTACGGACGGGCACCGACAGATTCACGGACTCGACGCGTCAGGCGTCTCCAAGTACTCCGGTGACGATCCGGCGAATTCGGTCGTGGTCCGGATCGGTCGTGGCCGGTTGCCGTTCGGGCCACTCGTGCGGCGCTTCCTCGATGCCGAACAGGACCGCCGTGAAGCGCGGATGGATTGCGAGAGAGAAGATTTCGTCGACGGCGGCGAGCGCCTCGGATTCGGGCAGCTGCCACTTCGCCGCCACGAATGCGGCGAGATTGCGCCGGGTGGTCGCGAAGATGGCGTCGTAGAAATCGGCGGCGGCCGCCGGTACCCGCTCCGCTTCGGCGATCACCAGCCGGCAGGTGCGCACGGACTGGACCCAGACCACCGACCGGAGGAATCCGACGCAGTATCCGGTCACCGCGTCCAGTCGGTCGTCACCGTAGTCCTCGGGAGTCCCCAGCCGGTTCAGATGCAGGCCGCGCACGAAGTCGACGACGGCGAGGAACAGCGCGTCCTTGTTCTCGAAATGCGCGTACAGGGTTCGCTTCGAGGTTTCGGCGCGCGCGGCCAGCACATCCATCGACGTCCGCTCGAACCCCACCTCGAGGAAGACGTCCTTCGCCGTCCACAGGATGTGTTCGCGCAGCCGATCACCACGCCTCGCCATGCGGTCTTCCCTTCCGTCAAAGTAAACGGTACGGTGTAGTTTACTTACGTCGCACTCGTTCAGGAGTAGTTCATGATCGTCGTAACCACACCTACAGGCAGTATCGGACAGCAGGTCCTCGATCTCGTGGCCGGCAGCGACCAGCCGATCCGGGTGATCGCCCGCGATCCGGCGCGCCTGGCCCCGCACATCCGCGAGCGGGTCGAGGTGGTCCAGGGATCGACCTCCGATCGCGAGGTCGTCGCCGCCGCGTTGAAGGGCGCCGACACCGTGTTCTGGCTGGTTCCGCCGAATCCGTCGGCGCCCAGCGTGCCCGGTCACCTGCTGGAATTCGTGACGCCGCTGTGCGAGGCGCTCGACAGCATCGGCCGGATCGTCGCCGTCTCGAGCCTCGGTCGCGCCAACGGCCGCAAGGCGGGACAGATCTCGGCGATTTTCGCGATGGACGCGCTGATCGAGAGCAGCGGGGTGCATTACCGGTCGCTGTGCCCGCCCGGATTCATGGACAATATGCTGCGGCAGGTCGATCCGATCCGGAACCTCGGCACCTTCTTCGGCACCGTATCCGGCGATCACCGGTTGCCCGCCTGTGCCACACGGGATATCGCGGCCGTCGCGGCCCGGCTGCTGCTCGACGATTCCTGGACCGGACAGGACAGCGTGGAGATCCGCGGTCCGGAAGATCTGTCGCACAACGATATGGCGCGCATCATGTCCGAGGTACTCGGCCGCCCGATCGGCTACCAGCAGGTCTCGGCGGCCGACTACACGGCATCGCTGACGGCGCACGGGATGAGCGCGGCCTGGGCGCAGGGGCTGGCGGATATGTCGGCCGCCGTCGACGACGGCCTCTACGACACGCCTCGCACACCGGAGTCCTACTCCCCCACCGGTTTCCGGCAGTGGTGCGAGGAGGTGCTAGCTCCGGCGGTCGCCGGCTGATTCGCCCGATTCGGTCGTCGGGTCCGGAATGTCACCCGCGCCATCGGCGGCCGCCGTTCCGGACCCCCAAACCCTTTGATCGGCAACGCCTTCCGGTCGACGCGGAATCCGTGCACGAGCGCTTGATTTCGAATACCATCCGATCGAGACGATCCCGTGCCGACAGGAATGTGATGAACGCGTCCGACAGCAGTGCGACCTCCGATGCCGAGGCGCCCAGCAGTGCCCGCATCTACGACTACGCACTGGGCGGCAAGGACAACTACGAAGTCGACCGCCGCGCGCTCGAGAAGGTCATGGAAGGCTTTCCGACGGTACGGATCGCGGCCCGGCACAACCGGCAATTCATGCACCGCGCGGTCGACGCCCTCGCCGATGCCGGGGTGAAACAGTTCCTCGACATCGGCACGGGCATCCCGACCGAACCCAATCTGCATCAAGTGGCGCAGGAGCGGGCCCCGGAGGCCCGCGTGGTGTACGTCGACAACGACCCGGTGGTGCTGGCACACGCGCGTGCCCTGCTCGCGGGATCGCCCGAGGGCCGCACCGCCTACATTCAGGCCGACCTCACCGATCCCGAGGCGATCCTGGCCGCATCGGAATTGCGCGAGACCCTCGACCTGGCCAGTCCGGTGGCGTTGAGCCTGGTCGCGGTGCTGCATTTCCTGTCCGCCGAACAGAATCCGGCCGGCGTCCTGAAGACCCTGCTCGACAACCTCGCGCCCGGCTCGTTCGTCGTCGCGTCACACATCACCGCCGATCTGGACCCGGACGGGATGGACCGGGCGCTAGAGATGTATCGCCGCAGCGCCGTATACGCGCAGGCCCGCACCCGCGACGAATTCGCCGCCTTCTTCGACGGCCTCGAACTGCTGGATCCGGGCGTCGTCGCGGTCAACCGCTGGCGCCCCGGCATCGAACCTCCGTCCTGGCTCGATGCCCAGGTCAACTGCTGGGGCGCGGTCGCCCGCAAGCCGTAGCGTTCGATGCTCAGCCGCGCCAGTCCGGGTCGCGGCCGAGGAGGGCGACTATACGGTCCAGTGGCGGGCGTGATTCGTCCTCGGCCAGCCGGGGCCGGTAGGCGCCGCCGGGGCCGGTGAGCGGGCTGCCGGGCGCGGTGATCGACCGGGCGATCGGCAATGCCACCGCCGTCAATCGCGGCGGGACGGGACAGGGACGGTGCAGCGCCCGCGCGAGGTCCCAGCGGTGAGTGAGCATGTCCACCAGATGGATGCCCAGCACTCGTTCGGTGGCGAGCGGGCCGGACCGCGGCAGTTCCACGACCTCACCGGAGCGCTCGATCGCCGCGATCCACCGGGCCGTGACGTGCGCGAACGCGGCGCGCGGATCGTCGATGAATTCGGCCGAGGTCCCGAGCACGGAGGAGTTGACCGCCTCGTGCCGCTCGTTCATATGCGTGATCAGATCGGCGACATTCCATCCCGCGCACGGCGTCGGCGCGGTGAGATCCGCGTCCTCGAGTGTGACCACATCGTGGCCGATCAGGGCCAGAGCCATCGCGTCCAGCCGCAGAAGTTCGCTCATCACAACACCTTTCATCGTTTAGCGTACGAGCGTTCGCCAAATGACTATAGCGAACGATCGGACGCTATGCTGAACGGATGTCACCTCGCCGTTCCGCCGTCGACGCATCTCGCACGCGAGAGCGCATCGTCTCCGTCGCCGTCGAGCAGGCCTCGCTGAGGGGCCTGGAGGGTGTGACGATCGGATCTCTCGCCGAGAGCCTGGAGATGAGCAAGGCCGGCGTCGTCGGCCCCTTCGGCTCGCGGGAACAGCTGCAACTCGCTGCCCTGGAACAAGCCGGGAAGATCTTCCGCGAGGCGGTGATCGCACCGCTGGAGGGATTGCCGCCGGGCATCGAACGGTTGGGGCGGATGATCGACAACTGGATCGCCTATCTGGCCGAATGCCCTTTTCCCGGAGGCTGTTTCGTCACCGCGGCCTCGACCGAACTCGACGGCCGGCCGGGAGCGCTCCGCGATCGCCTCCGCGCGTACGTGGACGGCGCTCGCGCAGCGCTGGCAGCCGAAATCGTTGCCTGCCGAGCAGAATCGGACGGCCCCCATCGCCCGGTGGACGAACTGGTCACCACTGTCATCGGAATCACGATGGCGGTCAACCAGGAGGTTCAACTGCTGGACGATCCCCGCGCGGCCGATCGCGGGCGGGCGGCGCTTCGAGCCGCCTTGGGGCTGGCGCCGTGAAGCAGACGTCCGAGCCGGGTCGATCTCCGATTCGGCCGTCTACGCCAAATGTTCGATCTTCGCGGCCAGTTCGGCACCCGTCATGGGTTCGCGGGCGATGACCGCGATGGTGTCGTCACCGGCGATGGTGCCGACCACTTCGGGCAGTGCCGCGCGGTCGAGTGCGCTGGCCAGAAAGTGCGCCGCACCCGGCGGCGTCCGCAGGACAGCGAGGTTGCCGCTGTGGTCGGTGGAGACCAGCAGGTCGCCGAGCAGTTTGGAGAGCCGGGACGTGCCGCCGGTGACGCCGCGCACGGGGCTGCCGTCCTCGGGGACGACGTAGATACCGGCGCCACCGTCGGCGGCGCGCAGTTTCACCGCGCCGAGTTCGTCCAGATCACGCGACAGGGTGGCCTGGGTGGTTTCGATGCCCTCGTCGGCGAGCAGGGCAGCCAACTCGGTCTGGCTGCGAACCGCGTTGGCGGACAACAGTTCCACGATGCGCTGCTGGCGCCCGGCGCGGGTGCGTGCGATGGCCGGGCCGGTGCGCGGACCCTCCGATCCGGCGCCCGACCCGTTCGTTCTCGCAGTGCTCACGCCGCACCGCCCGATCGTCGCTCCAGCAACCACACCAGCAGCGCCTTCTGCGCGTGCAGCCGGTTCTCGGCCTCGTCCCACACGACACTGTGCGGGCCGTCGAGCACCTCGTCGGTGATCTCCTCGCCTCGATGCGCCGGAAGGCAATGCAGCACAACCACATCCGAGGCGGCATGGGCGAGCAGTTCGGCGTTCAGCTGGAACGGGCGGAACGGGCCGACCCGGTCGAGGCCGTCGTTCTCCTGCCCCATCGAGGTCCAGGTGTCGGTGACCAGGGCGTCGGCGCCGGTGGCCGCCGCGACCGGATCCTCGGTCAGGGTGATCGTGGCGCCGGTTTCGGCGGCCCGCTTGCGGGCGGCCTCGAGCACCCAGTCGTACGGCTGGAACCCCTCGGGCGCGGCGATGGTGATATCCAGTCCGGCGGTGACGCCGCCCAGCAGCAGCGAATGCGCCATATTGTTCGCGCCGTCGCCGAAGTAGGTGAGTTTGCGCCCGGCGAGTTCGCCCTTGCATTCGCGCAACGTCAGCAGATCGGCCAGCACCTGGCACGGATGGAACTCGTTGGACAGCGCGTTCACCACCGGAACCGTTGCCGCCGAAGCCATCTCGTCGAGCCGGTGCTGTTCGAAGGTGCGCCAGACGACGGCGTCGACGTAGCGCGACAGCACCCGTCCGGTATCGGCGAGGGTTTCCTCGCGGCCCAGCTGGGTGTCGCGGCCGTCGACCACCACCGCGTGCCCGCCGAGTTGCGCGATGCCCATCTCGAAGGAGAACCGGGTACGGGTGGAGTTCTTCTCGAAGATCACACCCACCCCGCGCGGCCCCTCCAGCGGCCGACGGGAAATCGGCGCGGCCTTCAATTCCGCTGCCAGCGCTAAGATTTCGGCCTGTTCGGCGGGCGTGACGTCGTCGTCACGCAGGAAATGCCGCACCATGGTCACTCACTCTCCTGGGAAGCCGCGTCGAGGATGCCGGGCAGGTCGGCGAGGAAGCCCTGCGCCTGTGCCTCGGTCAGGATCAGCGGCGGGGCCAACCGGATCACATTCGGCTTCGGCGGGTTGATCAGATAGCCGGCGGCACGCGCGGCCGCCTCGACCTTCGCCGAAACGTCCTCGGTCAGTTGGATTCCGATCAGCAGCCCCGCGCCGCGCACGTGGTCGACCAGCGGATGGCCGAGTTCCTCGATGCCGTCGATCAGCGTTTTGCCGACCGATTCGACGTGCGCGGCCAGCCCCTGCTCGTCGATGGTCCGCAGCACCGCCAGCGCCGCCGCGGCGCTGACCGGATTACCGCCGAAGGTGGTGCCGTGCAGTCCGGGGGTGAGCAGTTCCGCCGCCCGGCCCTGCGCCAGCACCGCGCCGATGGGCAGACCGCCACCCAGCCCCTTGGCCAGCGTGATCACATCGGGCACGATGCCCACGGCCTGATGCGCGAAAAACGGTCCGGTGCGGCAGATTCCGGTCTGCACCTCGTCGAGGATCAACAGCGCGCCGTGCTCGGAGGTGATCCGGCGGGCCTCGGCCAGATAGTCCAGCGGCGGCACCACCACACCGCTCTCCCCCATGATCGGCTCGAGGAAGACCGCGGCGGTATCGGAATCCACCGCGGCGGCCAGCGCGGCGGCGTCACCGTAAGGCACGTGCACGACACCGGGTGGCATCGGTTCGAACGGCGCCCGCTTCGACGGCTGCCCGGTGAGCGCGAGCGCGCCCATAGTGCGGCCGTGGAAGGCCTCGTCACAGGCGACGATCTTGTGCCGTCCGGTGAGGCGCGCGATCTTGAACGCCGCCTCGTTGGCCTCGGTGCCCGAATTACAGAAGAACGCCCGGCCGTGTCCGTCACCGAAATGCGCGAGCAGCTTCTCGGCCAGTTCCAGAACCGGCTCGCTGACATACAGATTCGAGACGTGGCCGAGGGTGCCGAGTTGCTGGGTGACAGCCTCCACGATCGCCGGATGGGCGTGGCCCAGGCTGTTGACCGCGATACCGCCCAGGAAGTCGACGTAGCGGTTGCCCTCGGCGTCGTAGACGACCGCGCCCGAGCCGCGCACCAGCGCCACCTTCGGGGTGCCGTAGTTGTTCATCAGCGCGGACGACCACCGCTGCTGCAATTGCTCTGTGCTCATGACGTTGTCGCTCATGACGTTGTCGTTCCTGCCGTCTCGGGTGGGGTCACCATCGTTCCGATACCTTCCCCGGTGAACAGTTCCAGCAGTACCGCATGCGGTACCCGGCCGTCGATCACATGTGCGGTCGGGACACCGGCCTGCACCGCGCGCAGGCAGGCCTCCATCTTCGGCACCATGCCCGCGTCCAGGCTCGGCAGCAGTGCGGCCAAGGCGGCGGTGTCGATATGGGTGGTCAGTGACGAGCGGTCGGGCCAATTCGTGTACAGGCCTTCGACATCGGTGAGTACCACCAGCTTCTCCGCGCCGATGCCCTGGGCCAGCGCGGCGGCGGCGGTGTCGGCGTTGATGTTGTGCACCACGCCGTCGGCATCGGGCGCGATGGTCGAGACCACCGGAATGCGCCCGGCGCGAACGAGATCCAGCACCGCGTCCGGATTGACGGCGGTGACGTCGCCGACCAGGCCGATATCGGTCTGCTCGCCGTCGACGGTGACGGTGCGGCGGGTGGCGGTGAACAGCCGCGCGTCCTCACCGGAGATGCCGACCGCGTACGGGCCGTGCGCGTTGATCAGCCCGACCAGTTCCCGGCCGACCTGACCGAACAGCACCATCCGCACCACATCCATCACCTCGGGGGTGGTGACGCGGAAGCCGCCGCGGAATTCGCCCTGCAGCCCCAGCTTCTTCAGCATGGCGCTGATCTGCGGGCCACCGCCGTGCACCACCACCGGGTGCACGCCGACGGTGCGCAGGAACGCCATATCGGCGGCGAAAGCGTGTTTGAGGGTGTCGTCGATCATGGCGTTGCCGCCGTATTTGACGACCACGATCTTGTCGCGGAACTTCTGCAGCCACGGCAGCGCGCCGGCCAGCACGTGCGCCTTGTCCAGCGCCGACAGGTCCTGGGTGGTCACCGGAACCTCCGGTGTCGCTTCGGTGGTCATGAGCTGTAGGCCGAATTCTCTTCGACGTAGCCGTGCGAGAGGTCGGTGGTGCGCACGGTGGCGGTGCCCTCGCCGAGCCCCAGTTCCACCAGCACCGCGATATCGGGCCCGGACAGGTCCACCTCACGTGCGCCCGGAGCGCCGGTTCCGTTAACGCACACCGGATTTCCGTTGAACGACACGGTCACCCGATCGGGATCGAGTTCGATGGGAGCGATGCCCACCGCGGCCAGCACCCGGCCCCAGTTCGGATCGGAACCGAAGAACGCGGTCTTGACCAGCGAGTCGCGGGCGACCGCGCGAGCGGCGATCAGCGCCTCGTCCTCGCTCACCGCGCCGGTGACGGTGATCTCGACGCGCTTGGTGACGCCTTCGGCGTCGGCCATCAGCTGCGCGGCGAGGTCGTCGCAGACCGCCAGCACCGCGGCGTCGAGCTCCTCCTGGCTCGGGGTGACGCCGCTGGCGCCGTTGGCCAGCAGCAATACGGTGTCGTTGGTCGAGCAGGAGCCGTCGACGTCGAGCCGGTCGAAGGTCAGCCGGGTGGCATTGCGCAGCGCCGTATCCAGCTGCTGCGGGGTGGCGGCGGCGTCGGTGGTGACCACGACCAGCATGGTGGCCAGCGACGGGGCGAGCATGCCCGCGCCCTTGGCCATCGCGCCGACATTCCATTTGTCGGCGTGATGGAACGCGGCCTGCTTGGGCACGGTGTCGGTGGTCATGATGGCGTGCGCGGCGTCGGTGCCGCCGGACAGGCCGCCCGCCATCTCGTGCACGATCTCGGTCACGCCGGGCAGCAGTTTGTCCATCGGCAGCCGGTCACCGATCAAACCCGTTGAGCAGACCGCGATTTCGCCCGCGCCGGTTTCGGTTCCCCAGTTGCTCAACGCTTTCGCCAGTTCCTCGGCGGTGGCGTGGGTGTCCTGGAATCCGCCCGGGCCGGTGCAGGCGTTGGCGCCGCCGGAATTGAGGATCACCGCGCGCAGGCGCCCGCTGGTGAGCACCTGCTGCGACCACAGCACCGGCGCGGCCTTCACCTTGTTGCGGGTGAACACACCCGCCGCGGCATAGTCGGGCCCTTCGTTGAAAACCAGTGCCAGATCGAGCTTTCCGTTCGCCTTGATGCCGGCTGCGATGCCGGCGGCCCGGTATCCGAGCGGTGCGGTCACACCCTGGGTGCGGACCAGTTTGCCGCCGGCGATATCGGTGTCGGTCACGGTGCCACTCCTACGGTGGAAAGTCCGGCGGTCTCGTCGAGACCGAGAGCGAGATTCATCGATTGCACCGCGGCGCCCGCGGTGCCCTTGGTCAGATTGTCGATGGCGCCGATCACCACCAGCGTGCGGGCGGCGGTGTCGACGGCGACCTGCAGGGTGATGGCGTTGGAGCCGACCACCGAACCGGTCTGCGGCAGTACGCCTTCGGGCAGCAGGTGGATGAACGGTTCGTCGCCGTATGCCTTGTCGTAGACCGCGCGGGCGGCGGCCAGGTCGGCCACCGCGCCCGCGGCGTCGGGGCGCAGGCGCGCGGTGCAGGTGGCCAGGATGCCGCGCGGCATCGGGGCCAGCACCGGCGTGAAAGAGACTGTGACATCGCCGATGTCGGCGCCCGTCGCCGCGGCCGCGGCCTTCAGGTTCTGCGCGATCTCGGGGGTGTGCCGGTGCGCGCCGGCGATGTTGTAGGCGCGGACCGAGCCCATCACCTCCGAACCCAGCAGCCCCACGTCGAGTTTGCGGCCCGCGCCCGAGGTGCCGCTCACCGCGACCACGGTCACATCCGGTTCGACGATGCCCGCCCCGACCGCCGGCGCCAGCGCCAGACTCGACACCGTCGGATAGCAGCCCGGTACCGCGATCCGGGTGGCCCCGCGCAGCTGTTCCCGGGCGCCGGGCAGCTCCGGCAGACCGTAGGGCCAGCTTCCGGCATGCGGGGATCCGTAATAGGTCTCCCAGTCCTGGGGGTCGGTGAGCCGGAAATCGGCCCCGCAGTCGATGATCACCGTGGACTCCGGCAGCTGCTGCGCGATGGCGGCGGACTGCCCGTGCGGCAGCCCGAGGAACACCACGTCGTGCCCGGCCAGCACCTCCGCCGTGGTCGCCTCGAGGACGCGATCGGCCAGCGGCAGCAGATGCGGCTGCAGCTGTGCCAGCGTGGTCCCGGCATTGGATCCCGCGGTCAGCGCCCCGATCTCGAGGCGCCCGGCTCGGTACTCCGGATGCCCCAGCAGCACACGCAGGACCTCACCGCCCGCGTATCCGCTCGCACCAGCTACCGCGACCCGCACCACGGGCCCACTCGAGGTATCCGCCATGTGATGATTATGCACGATCATGCAAGCTCATTCACGGGCGGGTTGTGGATCCGTGGGCACAGGATCGCTCCGGTCGGTGAAGACCCAGTTCGGCAACGATATGTGACAACCGGCCCTTCCCGCCGTAACAGCCGGTTCGCGACGCTGAGATCATGAATCGCCGCACCCACGCGGATCCGTTGCTCGCGGCCGAGGCCGCCGCGGCATCGGGTGCGCCCGCGCTACGAATGACAGGAGTCGGCAAGACCTACGGCTCCGGTGCGGGCCAGGTGGTCGCGCTGCGCGATGTGGATCTGAAGGTCCGGCCGGGCGAGTTCGTGGTGCTGCTGGGTCCGTCGGGATCGGGTAAAACCACATTGCTGAACCTGGTGGGCGGGATCGAGGAGCCCTCGGGCGGTGTCGTCGAAGTGGCGGGCATGGATATCGGCGCGCTGAACGACAAGCAGCGCACCGCGTTCCGGCGGGACCGCGTCGGATTCGTCTTTCAATTCTTCAATCTGGTCCCGACCTTGACCGCGCTGGAGAACGTGGAAATACTGGCGGAGTTGACGGGGCCGGATGCCGCCGCCCGCAGTCGCGCCGCGCTGAACCTCGTCGGTGTCGCAGATGTCGCCGAGCGATTTCCGGGACAGCTGTCGGGGGGACAGCAGCAGCGAGTGGCCATCGCCCGGGCAATCGTGAAGGAACCGCCGCTGCTGCTGTGCGATGAGCCCACCGGCAGCCTCGACCTCACCACCGGCCGACAGGTGCTGGCCGTATTGCGCGGTCTCGCGCGGGAGGGCCATCACACCGTCCTGATCGTGACGCACAACTCCGAAATCGCCCGGATGGCCGACCGCGTGGTGTGGCTCCAGTCGGGTGAGATCAGCCGTTCCGAGTGGGTGGACCATCCGGTCGAGGCGTCGGAGTTGCAGTGGTAGGCCGGACGCTGCTACGCAAGCTGCGCCGGGATCTATGGCGGCAGCGCTGGCAGTTCCTGGCCGTCGCCACGGTCCTGGCCATCGGCGTCGCGGCGTTCGTCGCGGCCGCGAGCGCCTACCGCAATCTCGATCAATCCTTTTCCCGGGCCTACAGTGCGCAACGACTGCCCGACGCGGTCGTCTCCGGCCCGGGCGCCGGACAATCCGTTGCGGCATTGGAGGCGCTACCGGGCGCGCCGGTGGCCGAGGTCAGGCATCAGAGCGAGGTCGGCATTCGCATCGGAGGACGGACCTTCCTCGGCCGCGCGATCGGTATCCCGGACGGGGCACCGCCCGAGGTCTCCCGGCTCTCGATACGGTCGGGAACATTGCCGTCGGCGGGCCGGCTCGTGGTCGAACAGCACCTCGCCGATCACTACGACCTGCATCCCGGCGACAGCGTCGAACTTCTGAATCCCGGCGGCTGGCAAGCGATTCCGGTGGCGGGTTCGGCGTTGTCGACGGAGTACTTCTGGCCCGCCCGCTCCACGCAGGAGATCATGACCACCCCCGAGCACTTCGGCGTCGTGTTCCTTCCCGACCGCGATCTGGTCCGGAATCTGCCCGATCCGGTGGAACAGGTCGCGTTGTACGCAACGGATCGTGCTGCGGCGGGTGATCTGGTCAATGCAGCCGAACGCTACACGCGAGCACACGGACTGCAGCTTGTCCCGCGTGATCAGCAGCCGTCGTATCGAGCGTTGCAGGACGACGTCGAGGCATTCGGGACCTTCGCGAATCTGTTGCCGTGGTTGTTCCTGGCCGCAGCGGTGCTCGGTACCTACGTGCTGCTGTCCCGCGTGGTGGCAGCGCAGCGGGCAGTCATCGGAACCCTCGCTGCCAACGGCTTCTCCCCCGGGCTACTGCGCTGGCACTACCTCGGATACGGCGTGGCGTGCGCGGTGCTCGGCATCGTTCCCGGCCTGGCCGGGGGCTATCTACTCGGCGGCTGGATCACCACCCGCTATACCCAGGCTCTCGGACTGCCCTTGCATGTGACCGCATGGCATCCGGGCATCCTGCTCGTCGCTTCCGCCGCGACCCTGGCCGCCGCGACCGTTGCCGCGTGGGCGCCCGCGCGGGCCGCAGCGCGAATGTCGCCCGCCGAGGCCATGCGAGTCGCGCCGCCGTCCCGGCGCGGAGGACGCAGCGTCCTCGAACGCCTCGTTCCACCGCTCGAACGCGCACCGGCACGCTGGCGGATGATGCTGCGGGCCGTGCTGCGGAATCGTCGCCGCGCGGTGTTGACCATCGTCGGTGTGGCCGTCTCGGTGAGCCTGGTGATGGTGTTCGCCGGGTTGCGCGACACCGTCGCGACACTCATCGACCGGCAGTACGGCCGGATCATGCTGCAGGACGGCGAGATCGCGACCGCCCCCGGCGCTACCGATTCGGTGCTGACCCGCGTCCGGCAGGACCCCGACGTCGCCGCGGCCGAGCCGATGGGCCGCTACGACGTGGCACTCTCGGCCGGGGATCGTCACTACGACACCCTCGTGATCAGCTTGCCGCCCGCGACGCAGATGCACCGGTTCATCGCAGAGTCCGGTTCGAACCAGTTGTCCAGCAAGGGTTTACTGCTCGGCTCGGGGCTGCACGACACCCTGGGCGTCTCGGTCGGGGACACCGTCGATGTCGCCGATACCGCTACCGGACAACACCTATCGGCACCGATCGCCGGATTCGTCGACGAGCCGCTGTCCCCGGTTGTGTACGTTTCGGCCGACTACCTGAGGCAGGCTATCGGTCCCGTACCGGATACGGGCGTGCTGGTGAAACTGCGGCCCGGCGTGACCGATGAGCGCGCCGTCTCCGATCGGCTCACCGCGATCCCCGGTGCGGTCGCGTACCTTTCCACGGCCACCGTGGCCTCGGCCATGCGGCAGGCATTCGCGATGTACAACACGCTGGTGGGAATCATGCTGATTTTCGCCGCAGCCATGGCCGCGGCGCTGCTTTTCAACGCGATGTCGGCCAACATCGGCGAGCGGCTGGGAGAACTCGGCGCCCTGCGGGCAGCGGGGATGGGTACCGGAATGCTGTCGCGCCTGATCGCCGCCGAGAATCTCGTCCTCGTCGTGGTCGGCATTCCGATCGGCATCGGGTGTGGCATCCTGCTCGCCCGCAGGCTGCTGGCCACCTACGAAAATCAGGGCGCCCGTCTCGAATTGGCGATGAGTTCGCCGACACCGGCACTTGTCGCGTCAGCCGTTCTGGCCGCCGCGATCACCGTCCAACTTCCCGCACTGCGCCGCGTCCGCAACCTCGACATCGCCCGCATCGTTCGCGAGCGCTCACTCTGACGAGGAGCGCTCCGGCCGGCGTGGCGGACCGCCCGAGCAGCACCGGAGCCATCCGGCTGTCCCGCTGCCGCCGGATCGCATCCGTTGCGCGGAAGCCGACGACGAAGGTCGCCGAAGCGATGGGACCGAGGACCCTGCCCGAACGATCACCCTGGACGGACAGTTGGTCTATGGCATCCGATCAGAGCGAGCACACGGTACTCATCGTCTACGCCTCCGCAGCGGGTTCGACCGCCCAGATCGGCGAGTTCATGGCGCGCCGGATGCGGGAGGCGGGATTGCACGTCCGGGTGGAGCCGGTGGATCGGGCACCGGACCCCGGCTGCTTCGAGGCGGTCGTACTGGGCAGCGCGATCCACAACGGAGGCTTCCTCCCCGGTTTCGCCGACTACATCGAGCGCTATGCGAAGACGTTGAAACAACGCCCGAACTGGTTGTTCAGCGTCGGCATGGGGCCGGCCCTGCGTGGCCCGGTGGGAGCGTTCTTCAAACGGCTCACGCCGCCCGTCGTCACCGAATGCCGGACTTCGACCGGCAGCAAGGGATATCGCGGTTTCGCCGGTGTCGTCGTCCGGCCCCCTGAGCTGCGCAACCGGCTGCTGATCCGCCTGTTCGGTTGCCCGTACGGCGATCTACGCGATTGGGCCGCGATCACGGCTTGGGCCGACGAGATCGTCTCGTGGATCGATGATGCCCTGCCCGCCACTCGATTACCGGCGACCCGCGATCCGGCGGACACCACGATCGGCGAAGGCAATCCGGGCCCGGCCTGAGCCGCACCGGATCCCGTCGGCACACAGTTTCTGTCGGCCGCTGAATGTGTTGTGCTACAGAATCATTCGATATTCCCGAGCTGGCTACGCCGCCGATCGGACGACGGCGACGATGATCGCGCTGCCGATGACGCCTCAGCAAGGCCGGGTAGGCAGCCGGTGATCATCGCGGCGATCGGCTGAATGTGGCGATCTTCGCGGGCGATCACGGCGTTCCGGACTTCGGGCGGGATGTTCGGAAAATGGGTTGGCGCGGGATATCGGAGTTGTTAACCTTCTGCGGTCCGACCTGATCACGCGAGGGGGTGAGTCCCATTTTCACGACATTCCTTGGGCGCTCCCCGTTCTCACGATCGGACGATTGACGCACGTCGTCATCGGGATTGCTCGTCCGAGCGATCCCGAGAGGGGACGACAATGCACTCTTCCGAACTCATGGTGACGCGCATCGCGGACCGGCAGTGGCATGCGCTGGCCGGCGACCGGATGGTCGGTTGTGGCGAGGCATCGCCGCGGCCCGATGGGCGACTGTTTCTCAGCATCGACTCCTGGCAGGCCGACGCCTTCGACCGGCTCGCCGCCGCCATGCTGGCCGACCTGCCCACACCGCTCTACACGGTGGTCGACGAGGCCGACCTCGAACTGACCGCGCACTGGCGCCGGGCGGGTCTCGCGATCCGGCGGCGCGAATGGGAATACCGGGTTCCCACCGATCCGGCGATCACGGGACTCGATTCGGCATCGCCGCCGGGTATCGAGATCCTGAATTTCGGTGCGGCCGAGGCGTATTCACTGCGCGAACTGGACCGCGCCGTACGCGCCGAAGTCGAGGCCGCCGCCGGTTGGCAGACCATGCCGGCCGAGGTGATCTCCCCACCGATCGATCCCGCGAACTATGTGGTGGCGGCCCAGGCCGGCCGCTATGCGGGGCTGTGCCGGGTGACGCAGCCGACTCGGCTACCGCGCATCGGCCTGATCGCGGTTCGCGCCGACGCGCACCGGCGCGGCATCGCTCGCGCCCTGTTGGGGCGGGCGCTGGGCTCGCTGCATCGCGCCGGAAAGGCTTGGGCCTCTGCCGAAATCGACGAATCCAACGCGGCGGCGACCGCCCTGTTCGAAGGCATCGGCGCCGAGCGGTCGAACAGCGTCCTGGAGTTGGTGTGGCGATGAAGAAAGGAGCGATCGAAGTTCAGGGGCACGTCGTGGAATGCCTGCGCAACGCGACTTTCACGGTGGAACTCCCCAACGGACACAAAGTCCTCGCCCACCTGTCCGGCAAGGTCCGGATGAACTACATCAAGATCCTCCCGGACGACCGGGTCCTGGTGGAGCTGAGTCCCTACGACCTGACCAGGGGTCGAATCCTGTTCCGTTATCGGAGTTGAGGCCCCCTAGGGCGAGGTAAGTCGACGATCTGCGCACCCGTTTCAGTGTGCGCAGGTTCGGGGCCCGCGCGCCTGGACTGCTCAGCCACGACCGACCTAGCGGGTATCGGCCATCTCCTAGGATTGTTGCTGCAACAACAGTTATTGTTGTTGCAGCAACACTCAGGGAGGCAGCCATGATGTACTCGTTCACCGAAGAAGCCGTGGTAACGGGCGAGATCGACCGCATCTGGGCGGTGGCCACGGACGTGGCCCGCTGGGCCGAATGGGATCCGCACGAGGAGAAGGCGCGTATCGACGGGCCGTTCGAAGCGGGAACCAAGGGGTGGGTGAAGCCCAAAGGAGCACCGGCGGGACCGTTCACGATCGTCGCGGTGGAACCCGGACGGTCGTGGACCAGCGAGGCGGGCCTGCCGTTCGGTAAGTTGCGGGGCCGGCGCACCTACGAGCCACTCGGCGACGGCACCGTGCGGGTATCGGAGAACGTCGAAGTCCACGGGCCGATGGGACCGCTGTTCAAGCTCATCTGGGAAAAGGGTATGCGCGCCGATATGCCGCGCACCTTCGCGGCCCTCGCGGCGGAGGCGGCACGGCGTGGCTGAGCGATCGGCACAGGCCGTACCCCGGGGCCCACTCGTCTCTCCGGGGTTCTGGTTGCATCACGCCGCCCTGGAATGGCGGGCGACGCTGGAGCGAAACCTCCGTCCGCTCGGACTGACGCCCACTCAGTTCAATCTGCTGGCCTCCACCGGATGGCTGGCCCACCGCGGCAGCCTCCCCACTCAGCAGCAGGCGGCGGATATGGCGGGCGTCGATCGAATGATGGCGTCCCGGGTGATCCGCGCCCTGGAGGAGCGCGGCTTGCTCCGGCGTCACCCCGACCCCGCCGACGCCCGCGCATTCCGACTCGAAATCACCTCCGCCGGAAGGAAATTGGCGAGCACGGCGATCCAGGTCGCCGTAGACACCGACGAACAGATCTTCGGCACCGACGCTGACCTCCTGCGCGAACACCTCCGCCCGATCGCCGCCCACCGAGTACCGGCGGACCGACCGACGAAGTGAAACCGACACCGAGCGACCCGGTCCGGCAGCGCCCGCGAACTACGTTGTCCGCCGGGCGAAGGGGGCTGCGATCCGACGACCGGATGGCAGCCGGATCCGATGCCGGGCAGCATCACCGGCTCGCGGGTGCTGATGGGGCACCGACCGGCGAGGGCGGGCCGAGCCTCGTTCGCCGCGTTCTCGGCACCCGGAACCCTTTCCGCGGCCGAACTATTCGTGCAAACCTCCGCGCGATCGGGCGAAAAGCGGCAACTTCGCCGAAGTTTGCACGATTAGTTCAGCGTCGCTGCAGCGGTATTCGGTCTGCCCGGTCGACACCGCCGTCGACGCGGCATGGGCAGGGCTACATGGAGCCGGCGCACAACATCGGCTGGACCACGAAATTGTTGCCGGGGTTCGTATCCGGCGTCGTGCTCGTCACCGTGGCGGTGATCAGTTCCAGCGTGCGCGCGGTACCGACCGTGTAGTTGGCGATTTCTCCCGGTGCCAGAGTGGGTTTGATGATGGATCCGGACGGGCCGAACGGCGTCCAGTAGTTCACCGCCACATTCTCCGCGGTCGCGGTGCCGATATTGCGGACGATCACCTGCAACGGCGGCGGGAAGCCCGGCAGCGCCCCGCCACAGTAGGTGTAGACCTCCACATCGGCACCGGCCGGTTCGGCCTGCGCCGCAACGCCGAAACCCACCGCGGTCGTGGCCGCCATCGCCACCCCGGCGGCCAGCACGCCGATACGCCTGATCTTCATAGGAACCTCCCGCTCGACGAACTCTCGTACGGAATATCGAGACCTCGGCAAACCTGTTATGCCCCGAAAAGGGTGGGCGCCGGGCACGCGAGCCTTCGTGTGCTCTCGAGCGGTTCACAAGTTTGGCGATAACTCACGAATCGTCGTTCACTTTCCGCTATCGTCGCGCTCGTCGGGACGGTGTCTCGGCGGGGCCGGTGTCGCGGCGGCGAGGCAGGTCCCTCTCGACCGGCGGTCGCGTCAGAGCCGTCGGCGGTGTTGTGGAGGAGCAGGATGTACCCCGGTGCGCATGTCGATCGATTCCCTGATAAACCGGCGGTCGTGCTGGCCGGGAGCGGTAGCACGCTGACCTACCGCGAGCTCGAGGACAACTCGGTTCGCCTCGCGCGGCATCTGTACGAGGCGGGCCTGCGCAAGGGCGATCACATCGCGCTGCTGTCCGGCAATACGCTCGAGGTGTACGAGGTCTACTGGGCGGCGTTGCGATCCGGTCTTTACATCACGGCCGTCAACCGGCATCTGTCCGCGGACGAGATCAGCTATATCGTCAACGACTGCGGCGCGCGGGCGCTCATCGTGTCGGCGGAACTGGCGGAGGTGGCCCGGCGGGTGGTCGAGCAGACTCCCGCGGTCGGGATCCGGCTCGCCTTCGGCGGGGATGTCCCCGGCTACGAATCGTATGAAAAGGCTGTGGCCGCAGCGTCTCCCGAACCGCTGCCGGATCAGCCACGCGGCGCCGACATGCTGTATTCGTCGGGCACCACCGGCCGCCCGAAGGGCATCAAGCATCCGCTGCCGGATCGGCAGGTCGGCGATGCGCCGGGTGACACCTATACCGCTGTCTTCGGCCCGCTCTACGGATTCGACACCGACACCGTGTATCTGTCGCCGGCTCCGCTGTATCACGCCGCGCCGTTGCGATTCGGCGGCGTGGTTCATGCCCTCGGCGGAACCGTGGTGGTGATGGAACGCTTCGACGCCGAACAGGCGCTCGCCGCGATCGAACGCTATCGCGTCACCCACAGCCAGTGGGTGCCGACGATGTTCGTGCGCATGCTGAAACTGGACGAGAGCGTGCGTACCCGCTACGACGTCTCGAGTATGCGAGTCGCCGTGCACGCCGCCGCGCCGTGCCCGGTAGAGGTGAAGCAGGCGATGATCGACTGGTGGGGGCCGGTGCTGTACGAGTACTACGCCTCCACCGAGGGCAACGGCGCCACCTTCATCGACAGCGAGCAGTGGTTGCGCAAACCCGGCTCGGTCGGGCCGGCGGGGATGGGCGCCGTTCGCATCTGCGACGACGACGGCCACGAGTTGCCCGCCGGCGAGATCGGCACCATCTATTTCGAGCGCGAGGAAGTCCCGTTCGACTACCACAACGATCCCGAGAAGACCGCCAAGGCAATCCATCCCGAGCATCCGACCTGGACGACCACCGGCGATATCGGCTATATCGACGCCGACGGATTCCTGTTCCTGACCGACCGCAAGGCGTTCATGATCATCTCCGGCGGGGTGAACATCTACCCGCAGGAAATCGAGGACGCCCTGGCCCTGCATCCGGATGTCCTCGATGTGGCGGTGATCGGGGTTCCCGACGAGGAGATGGGCGAATCGGTGAAGGCGGTCGTCCAGCCCGCACCCGGCGTCGAGCCGGGACCCGAACTGGCACAACGACTTCGCGATTTCCTGCGCGAGCGCATCGCCCACTACAAGGTGCCGCGCAGCGTCGATTTCGCCGACGAATTGCCCCGTACGCCCACCGGAAAGCTGGTCAAGGGCAAGCTGCGCGAGCAGTACGTGTGAGATTCGCCGGCGGCCCAGGCAACCATGAATCCGGCTGGCACACGGCGCGTTTCAGCGCGGCACGTTGCGTAGGTTCGATCGGGCCATGTCGATCATCCGGCCCACGCCGCCGGTCAGCACGATCTTGCTGGCCGCGAGCGCGAAGCCGCGTACCTGCGCGGCGGTGATGTGCGGCGGGAGGGACAGGGCGTTGGGGTCGGTGACGAGGTCGACCAGGGCGGGGCCCGGATGTTCCAGCGCTTCGGCGATGGCATTCCGGATCGCGAACGGATCCGTCACCCGCGCCGCGTGGATGCCGGCGGCGCGGGCGACGGCGGCGAAATCGACCGGGGCGTGGTCGGTTTCGAAATTCGGCAGGCCGTCCACCAGCATTTCCAGCCGGACCATACCCAGCGACGAATTGTTGAAGACGATGATCTTCACCGGCAGCCGATGCAACGCCACGGTGAGCAGCTCACCCATCAGCATGCCCAGACCGCCGTCGCCGGACATCGAGATCACCTGCCGGTCCGGATAGGCGAACTGCGCGCCGATGGCATGCGGCAGGGCGTTGGCCATGGTGCCGTGCAGGAACGACCCGATCACCCGGCGGCGGCCGTTCGGAGTCAGATAGCGGGCCGCCCACACATTGCACATGCCGGTGTCGACGGTGAAGATCGCGTCGTCGGAGGCGAGTTCGTCGAGAATGTCTGCGGCGTATTCGGGGTGAATCGGCTTGTGGTCGGCGACATTTCGGGTATAGGCGTCGACGACCTGCTCGAGCAGCCGGTAGTGCTCGCCGAGCATGCGGTCCAGGAATTCCCGGTCGGATTTCTGCGCGAGGAGGGGAAGGACCGCGCGCAGGGTTTCGCGAACGTCGCCGTGCACGGCCAGCTTCAGTGGCGTGCGCCGGCCGAGGCGGGCGGCATCGTGGTCGATCTGCACGGTATTGATTCCCGGCAGGAATTCGTCGTAGGGGAAATCGGTGCCCAGCAGCAAGACCAGATCGGCTTCGTGCATGGCCTTGTAGCAGGCGCCGTAGCCGAGCAGACCGCTCATCCCCACGTCGTAGGGATTGTCGAACTGGATCCATTCCTTGCCGCGCAGGCTGTGCCCGATGGGTGCGTGCAGCGTCTCGGCGAGCCGCATCACCTCTTCGTGCGCGTCGCGAACGCCGGCACCGCAGAACAGGGTGACGGTTCGTGCCGCGTTCAGCGCGTCGGCGAGCGCCCGCACCTGTTCGGCGGCGGGCATGACGCGACCGAGTTCGGAAACGAGGCTCGTTTCGCCGGTGGGATGCGCGATGTCCAACTGGGCGACATCGCCCGGGAGCACCACCACCGACACCTCGTGGCGCGCCAGCGCATGCTGGATCGCGATCCGCAGCATGCGCGGCATCTGCTCGGGCCGGCTGATCATTTCGCAGTATCCGCTGCATTCGACGAAGAGGCGTTCCGGATGCGTTTCCTGGAAGAACTGCGTGCCGATCTGATCGGAGGGGATGTGGGAGGCCAGCGCCAATACCGGCGCCCCGGTGCGGTGCGCGTCGTAGAGGCCCTGGACGAGATGGGTGTTGCCCGGGCCGCAGCTTCCCGCGCACACGGCCAGGCGGCCGGTCAACTGCGCCTCCGCCGCCGCGGCGAAGGCGGCGGCCTCCTCGTTGCGCACATGCACCCATTCGATCTGCGGGGTACGGCGCACGGCGTCGACGATCGGATTGAGGCTGTCGCCCACCACGCCGTAGATCCGCCGCACTCCGGCCTGTACGAGAACGTGCACGAATTGGTCGGCCACATTCGTTTTCGCCATGCGCACTCCTCCACCGCTGTCATCGGCGCCGGCGGATTCGCCTTCGCCCGGAGCCGAAGCTCCCTTCCGGATGAACAGATCGCGATCGCCACGAATACTACCGGGCGGGGTGGAGCGGAAATGGCGTCGCACAGCACGCGGACCGCTTGCCGCAGCTGAGCAGATTTCGCACAGAGCGCCGAAGCGCGCCCTGCTATTCGATGTCGTAGGCGATTCACGGCCAAGGTGCGCCGGCCGTCGGCGAAATTGCCCCCTGAATATTCACAGCGAAGTCCAGTCAACCGGCCGAGCCATCGTCCGGCACGATCTGGCGGCCGCAAAAACGTTGGTGGACAATAGGTATCGGCCACACCGCATACGGCGCTACCCACTTCGATACGACCGACGACGCATACACGACATCGAGCAACCACCACCGTGATCTCGATGTGATCGGCGATCGGAGGTCGGTACATCCATGCGCTCCTGAGGCTTTCGGTAATGGCATGCCCGATAGCCGAGCCCGGAGACCGCCGTATCGCGGAAACGATCGGAATTCGGCGGTTGGTTCTTCCCGGCTACCGGGGCTGATGCCAGTTCGTCAGGCAAGGAATGCGTCGAGGTAGCCCACCTTTCCGAAGGTATGGTCGGCGTCCGCGACTCCAAGAACCCCACCGGCCCCGCCCTCGTCTTCGCCCCCGCCGAATGGGATGCGTTCACCGCCCGCCTCGAGCGCGGCGGCTTCGACCTCACCTAACCTTCTGTGCCACAAGGGCGTTCGAGCACCATCGCTCGAACGCCCTTGTCATATCAGGGGGTGCGAGCGTCGTGGTTCTCACGGTGGGCCGACACCTCGTCCATATGGTCCTGCGCCCAGGATCTGAGGCCGCGCGTCAGGTGGTGGAGTGAGAGGCCGAGTTCGGTGAGCTCGTAGGTGACCGTGACCGGAACGGTCGGCGTCACTGTGCGGGTGAGCAAGCCATCACGTTCGAGAGCCCGCAGGGTTTGGGTCAGCATCTTCTGGCTGACACCGACCAGCAGGCGCGATAGTTCGGAGTAGCGCATCGCCTTCGCGGCAGCCGCGACACCGGGCCGATCGGATGGGTCGCCCGCATCCCCGCTCAACGCGCACAAGATCAGCACGACCCATTTGTCGGAGATCCGATCGAGGAGTTGACGACTGGGGCATGCCGCCAGGAATGCGTTGTACTCCGCGCTGCTTCGAGCCCCCTCGAATACCTTCGCTGTCACCGGTCTCGCCTTTCGCTTTCGGAGAGTTACGCACTTTCAAGTGCCTACTTCCCGAAAGGAAGTAGCTCTCCAACAATGGTGCCAGCAGGTCGGAGACTCCCGATCGGAGATGAAAGGCACCACGTGAGCACACCCCTACTTCCCGGCGGCACCCGAATGCTCGGCGACGCGACTGTCACCCGGTTCGGCTACGGCGCCATGCAGCTCGCCGGCCCCGGGGTCATGGGGCCGCCCGCCGACCGCGACGGCGCGCTGGCCGTGCTACGCGAGGCAGTCGATGCCGGTATCACCCACATCGACACCAGCGCCGCATACGGGCCCGACGTGACGAACGAGTTGATCCGTGAGGCACTGCACCCCTACCCGGACACGGTGTACATCGCCACGAAGGTCGGGGCGCGGCGCGACGCGCAGGGCGGCTGGCCTACGGCCCGGCGTCCCGAAGACCTGCGCGAACAGGTGCATCAGAACCTTCGGTCGCTCGGGGTCGAGACCCTCGATCTGGTCAACCTGCGCATGGGCGATGCCGCAGGCCCCCGGCCCGGCTCGCTCGCAGAGGCATTGGAGACGCTCGCCGACCTTCAGCAGGATGGCCTGATACGCCATCTCGGAGTCAGCAACGTCACCGCGGATCAAGTCGCCGAGGCGCGGAGCATCGCGTCGATCGTATGCGTGCAGAACATGTACAACCTCGCCCATCGCCACGACGACGACCTCATCGACCGGCTCGCCGCCGACGGCATCGCCTACGTGCCGTACTTCCCGCTCGGCGGCTTCACGCCGCTACAGTCGGAGACACTCGCCCAGGTCGCGAGCCGAGTGGGTGCCGCGCCGCTGCCGGTGGCGCTGGCCTGGCTGTTGCGGAGGGCACCGAACATTCTGCTCATCCCCGGTACGTCATCCGCGACTCATCTGCGCGAAAACATCGCGGGGGCCGGGCTTTCACTGTCGGATGAGGACGTCGCCGCGCTGGACGGAATCGGTCGCTGACCATGCCGCCGAGGAGCCGCTCACTCTGTGGCCGCTCATACCTCGTGGCTGGGTCGGCGCCGGCCCGGATCCTCCACGATCACCTCCGGCTCCGCCGGCCTTCCCGGCCACGGTCGCTCGGCGACCACCGGGAACTGGCCGGTGTGGTCGTGACGAATCGCCGCTATTCGCAATACTTTCCGGCGCGTCAGGAACCAGCCCCCGACGAGGACGGGGCCCATCACACAGACCGTCGCCACGACCGCCCAGCGTTGGATCGGGTCGCTGCTGCAGGCCATCAGTGCCACCACGGCCACCAGGAAGACGAGGGTGGC
This sequence comes from Nocardia sp. 852002-20019_SCH5090214, assembly GCF_001665865.1. Taxonomy (NCBI): domain Bacteria; kingdom Bacillati; phylum Actinomycetota; class Actinomycetes; order Mycobacteriales; family Nocardiaceae; genus Nocardia; species Nocardia sp. 852002-20019_SCH5090214. Next base: position 55,246 of record NZ_LZMK01000005.1, read on the forward strand.
GATACCGGTGTAAGGCGCGCCGATCATGCGGTACGCGGGGCGATGGGAGATGCCGTCCCACCAGCGTCGCCACAGGCGCAACTGGCAGAGCAGCACCACCATCCACGAGACGATCGTGCCGAGAGCCGAGACGTTCAGCACGATCTCGAAGGCCTTGTCCGGCACCACCGCGTCGAGCCCCACGCCGATCAGCGCGATCACGCCGGTGGCCAGAATGCCGATGTAGGGCACGCCGGTACGGGACATGCGGCCGGCCACCGCGGGGGCGCTGCCGTTCGCCGACATCGAGCGCAGGATGCGGCCGGTGGAATACAGGCCGGCGTTGAGACTGGAGAACGCGGCGGTGAGCACGATCAGATTCATCATCGACCCGGCAGCGGGGACGCCGATGCGGGCGAAGAAGGTGACGAACGGGCTCTCGCCGTCACGAAAGGCGGTGTAGGGCAGCAACAGTCCGAGCAGGACGAGTGAGCCGATATAGAACACCCCGATGCGGGCGATGACCGAATTGATGGCGCGCGGCATCACCTCGTGCGGATTCTCGGTCTCCCCCGCCGCGATACCGACCAACTCCACTGCCGCATAGGCGAATACGACGCCTGTGGTGACCGTGACGACCGGCAGCACACCGGTCGGGAACAGTCCGCCGTGATGAGCGATCACGCCGACCCCCGTGGCTTCGCCCCGGATGGCGAACCGGCCGGCGAGAAAGACCGAGCCCACGATCAGAAATCCGATGAGGGCGACTACTTTCACCAGCGCCACCCAGAATTCGAGCTCTCCGAACCATCGCACCGAGATCAAATTCGTGCCGACGACCGCGACCAGCGCCACCAGTGCGATCACCCACTGCGGCACCACCGAGAACGCACCCCAATAGCGGACATATGTCGCGATCGCGGTGATGTCGACGATGCCGGTCATACACCAGTGAAAGAAATACATCCAGCCGACGGCAAATGCGAGTTTCTCGCCATAAAATTCGCGCGCGTAGGATACGAACGATCCCGACGACGGCCGATACAGCACCAACTCCCCCAGCGCCCGCAGCACGAAGAAGACGAAGACACCGCAGACCGCGTAGACCAGAAAGAGCCCCGGACCTGCATCGGCGAGACGTCCGCCCGCACCGAGGAACAGCCCGGTGCCGATCACTCCACCGATCGCGATCATCTGCAACTGACGGTTACGTAACGACTTTCGGTAACCGTCCTGCTCCGTATGCAACGCCGCGGCCAGAGCCGATAATTCGACGGGTCGGTGGTCTGTGCTCATGACCGGACCTTCCGGTGGACAACATTGAATCTTCAAACAACGTAGCGTCGGACATCGGTACGTTCACCGGTGGGAATATCTATATACCGCGCGGTCGGTTCTCAGAAAATGGACACCGTTACCCTCGATGTCGAAAATTCAAACGTGCATAATCAAAATCGACGAGGGGGCAATTCGATGTAGCCGAATCGTTGCCGACCGCGTCCGGCGACCGCGATAGCGGCACCCGGCCATACCCCGCAGGGAATTGCCGGCACTCGCACCGCGGCCCACGCTGGTCTCGTGAACGACATTCGATACGGCCTGCTCCTCCCCGGCGGCGTCGCGCAGTTGGAACGCGGCGGCGCGGCCCGCAGCCTGGCCGAGCTGGCGGTGACAGCCGAAGGAATGGGATTAGATTCGGTGTGGCTGGGCGATTCGCTGAGCCGGGCTCGGATCGAACCCCTGACGGTCCTGGCGGCCGCGGCGGCGGTGACCGAGCGGATCACCCTCGGGACGGCCGCGCTGATGCCGGCCTACCGGCACCCGGTACAGGCCGCCGCCACCCTCGCATCGCTGGACCAGCTCGCCTCCGGCCGGCTGATCCTCGGCGTCGGCGCGGGATTCCCGGAACTCAGCCGCGCCGAATTCGACCTCGTCGGCGTGGACTACCGAACCCGCTTCTCCCAGCTCGACGACACCGTCGACCTGTGGCGGCGGCTGTGGTCCGGCAACACCGACCCCTTCCACGGCAAGGTTCTCCACTACGACTGGTTGCCGGACGTCCCACAGCCGCATCGGCCGGGCGGACCGCCCATCTGGGCCACCGGCATCACGCCCGCCGCGCTCGCCCGGACCGGACGGCGCTACGACGGCTGGCTCCCCTACCCACCGGATGTGGCCGCCTACGCCGACGGCCTGGCCACCGTCCGGTCCGCCGCCTCCGCCGCCGGCCGCGCCGAAACATCCATTACTCCGGCACTTTTCGCGACCGTCTACCTCAGCGACGACGCGCAGGAGGGCCGGGCGGCGCTGGACCGCTACGCGCAGGCGACCTACCGGATGCCGGTGGAGACGGTCGAAACGATCCAGGTCCTGCTGACCGGCACCGCCGAACACGTTGCGGCGCAACTGCATCGGTACATCGATGCGGGCGCCGAACACATCCTCCTGCGCATCGCCGCCCTCGACCCGGCCGAGTTCACCGGGCAATTAGCCCTGATCGAGTCCCTGCTACGGCCCATGACGATCTCGCGCTGATGTGCCGCACATCACTTTTCCGCACTGTCACATCGATCGCGTGAGCGGCATCTTGTGTGCGTTCCCGCCAACGATCACGACAGCAAGGACGACGTCATGGAATCCCGCTTCACTCTCACCGACAGTGCACTCGGCGCCAAGTTCGCCAAGCGATTCGGCAACACCAGCATGGTCATCCTCCAGTCGACGCTGCCCAAGGCCACCCAGGACCTGATGATGCTGCGCGTCAGCCAGATCAACGGCTGCGGGTGGTGCACCGATGTGCACAGCAAGGACCTCGCCGCCGCCGGAGAGCCCGCGGTGCGCATCAACCTGGTCGCCGCGTGGCGCGAGGCGTCGGTGTTCAGCGAGGCCGAGCGGGCCGCGCTGGCACTGGCCGAGGAGGGCACCCGGCTCGCCGACGCCCATCAGGGAGTTTCGGACGAGACCTGGGCGCAGGTGCGCAAGCACTACGACGAAGACCAGATCGCCGCACTGGTCGGCCTCATCGCTCAGATCAACGCGGCCAACCGGCTCGGCGTGATCGTGCGCCAGCAGGGCGGCTCGTACGAGCCCGGCATGTTCGCCGATATCGACGGCTGATCAGCGAGCTCGGCCCGGCTCAGGGGTGTCGCCCCGGGCCGGGCCGCGGTCGCGGTTCGGGTGTGCCCGTCTACTGCGTGGCCTCGGCCAGGATCGCCAGCACCGGCTCCGAGGTGTAGAAGGGTTCGAGGCGTTCGCGAATCAGCTTGGCCAGCACGCCGTTTCGCTTCGCAGCCTCGACCACCGCGGGACCGTAGCGCAGGATCTCGGTGCGGATGTCGTCGGCGGACAGGCCCAGTTCGGGCAGCAGCGCGCCGAGGGTGTGGTCGCCGTATTTGGTGAAGAACACGTCGACGCACTCGTCGAGGAGCACACCCACGTACTCCTTGTCGCGGGTGGTGACGACGATCCGGTGTACCAGCAGGGCGAGTTCGCGCAGGTCGGCCTGGGTCAGGTAATCGCGCAGGCCGCTGACCGGCTCACCGGCGTGCAGATCCCAGAACTCCATCGCCGCGCCGTGCACCGGTGCGTCGCGCAGCATCTCCCGGATCGCGTTGTTGGTGCGCTTGAGGGCGAACATCGCGCCCTTACCGGCCATATCGCCGATGAAGGTGCCGCTGCTGGCCTTCTCGGCGGCCTTGCGGGCGGACTTGGCCGCGTTGGTGCCGAACGACACCAGCGATCCGACGCCCGGAACCTTGCTGGCCATCTGCCGGTTCGACTCCATGAAATCGTCGATCAGCTTGTCGACGAATTTGGACGCCGCCGTCGCGACCAAGGGGCTTTCGGTCAGCCGCTCCAGCAGGCGCTCCTGCGCCTGGTGCATGCCGAAGATCTTCTCCAGCAACGCTTCCACGGGCTCGCGGTCCACGACGTCACCGAGGGTGTAGTCGTTGTTCTCGGCGACGTTGTCGTAGATGGCGTCGGCGAACGCGGCCACCGAATCCTGCAGCACCGGGCTGCCGCCGATGCGATTCACCACGGTGCGCACCGTCTGCCGCGCCTCCTCGACGGAGACCACATCGCGGAAGACGATGGTGTCGGCGACCGCCAGCACATCGTCCACATCGCGGGCGACGACCTCGGCGAACCGATCTCCCGTCACCTCCGCGAGCAGGTAGTCCACTTGCGCGTCGAGCAGTTTCGCGGCGATGTCCTGTGCTGCGGTCATCGGTTCCCCTTCAGCTGTCCGGACCGCCGGACCAGCCGGAATCACACGTCGTCGCGCAGCGACTTCCGGATCTCGTCCAGGCGTTCCCGCGCGGCTTTCTCCCGCGCCTGCCATTGTTCGTCGGCGCTGCGGCCCGCCGGTGTCTGCCGGTCGAGTTCGCCCAACCCCTGGGCGGTGCCGTAGCGCTGCTCGACCTTATCGCGAACTGACTCGAAAGTAGGGACTCCGGATTCGGAGTATCCGCCGGGCACCCCGAAGCCCTCCGGCGGCAGCGGCACGCCCGAGCCCACCGCGACCTGCCCGAATCCGCCCGAGATCGGCGGCGGCACGGCGGCGGCCGCACCGGGAGTGTCCGAACTCACATCGACCTCCGGTTCGGCATGAGTGGGGCGGGCCGCCAGTTCGGCCGCGGTCAGATGCAACTTCTCCAGACCCGGCCGGCCCGTGGTCGCGGTGACCACGACCTCGAGCAGATCCTCATCCTGCATCGCGGCGAGCAGGGCCGCCATATCACCGGTTTCGGACATGCACCCAGGCTACGCACCGCGACCGCGGTCCGACCGATTTCACTCGCCGGTCACCGACTCCACGCCCGCGAGAACGTCGCGAACCCACGCC
>NZ_LZMK01000006.1:0-507 GCF_001665865.1 Nocardia sp. 852002-20019_SCH5090214
ATGAGGCCTTGGGCACGGTTGTATTCGGCATAGGCGCGGGCGCACTCGAACCGGTAGCCAGCCTCGGCGACCACATATCGGTTATGCGGGCGGCCGAGCTGGGCCATCTTCGCGCCGTAGAGGCGGGCCACCCGCGGCGAGACACCCTCGGCCATCTGCTCGGCCGCCAGCTGCGCGACGATCGCGTCCGCGTTCGGATGCATCCCGCGCCCGAACAAGGCCCGCATCTGGGATTCGGTGACGATGTCTCCCTCGACGATATCCAGGGCTCCCAACCCCGACCCCACCCAGCGACCCGGGGACTCGCCGCGCTCGCTGTAATAATCGGCGAGCTGTTGCGCGCCACGCTCATTGGCGTCATTCGTGGCGATATTCCGCAGGTAATACTCATAGCCGTCGCCGTACGCGATCTTCGCCAGCGACATCATGCATCCAGGCTACGCCGCTCCAGATTTCTCGTTATCTGTTCGTGACCTGGGAGCATGAGGTGTGAAAATTTTTGTGTGA
>NZ_LZMK01000007.1:0-869 GCF_001665865.1 Nocardia sp. 852002-20019_SCH5090214
GGTGTGGTGGAAGAGGTTTCGGCCGACTACATCACCGTCATGCACGACGACGGCACTCGTAAGAGCTACCGGATGCGGAAGTTCGCCCGCTCCAATCAGGGCACCTGCGCCAACCAGCGTCCGATCGTGGACGAGGGCCAGCGGGTCGAGCACGGCCAGGTTCTGGCCGACGGCCCGTGCACCGAGAACGGTGAGATGGCGTTGGGTAAGAACCTGTTGGTGGCGATCATGCCGTGGGAGGGTCACAACTACGAGGACGCGATCATTCTGTCGCAGCGTCTCGTGGAGGAGGACGTGCTGACCTCGATTCATATCGAGGAGCACGAGATCGACGCTCGCGACACCAAGCTCGGTGCCGAGGAGATCACTCGTGACATCCCGAACGTGTCCGACGAGGTGCTCGCGGATCTGGACGAGCGTGGCATCGTCCGCATCGGCGCCGAGGTGCGTGACGGTGACATCCTGGTCGGCAAGGTCACCCCGAAGGGTGAGACCGAGCTGACTCCCGAGGAGCGGTTGCTGCGTGCGATTTTCGGTGAGAAGGCCCGCGAGGTTCGCGACACGTCGTTGAAGGTGCCCCACGGTGAGTCGGGCAAGGTGATCGGTATTCGTGTGTTCTCGCGTGAGGACGACGACGATCTGCCTCCCGGTGTGAACGAACTCGTCCGCGTGTATGTCGCGCAGAAGCGCAAGATCCAGGACGGTGACAAGCTCGCGGGTCGTCACGGTAACAAGGGTGTGATCGGCAAGATCCTGCCGAAGGAGGATATGCCGTTCATGCCCGACGGCACTCCGGTCGACATCATCTTGAACACTCATGGTGTGCCGCGTCGTATGAACATCGGCCAGATCCTGGAAACACACCTCGG
>NZ_LZMK01000008.1:0-83149 GCF_001665865.1 Nocardia sp. 852002-20019_SCH5090214
GAGCGGAAGCGGTTGTTCGGGTTGGCGCGGTCGTCGTGGGCGGATTACGACACCTCGCTGATCAGCGAGGGCGGCGGTGTCTTCGATCGCTCCGCCAAGGCCATCGCGATCACGCCGCAGATCCGCGCCGCGCTGGATCTGGATCCGGGCGTGAGCACGCTGTCCCCGCCGGAAATGATCCGGGCGATCCTGCTGGCGCCGGTCGATCTGCTGTGGAACGGCGGTATCGGCACCTACATCAAGGCCAGTACCGAATCGCACGCCGACGTGGGTGACAAATCCAACGACGCCGTGCGGGTCGACGCGGATCTGTTGCGCGTCAAGGTGATCGGCGAGGGCGGCAATCTGGGCGCCACCGCACTCGGCCGGATCGAGTTCTGCAAACTCGGTGGCCGGATGAATACCGACGCGCTCGACAACTCCGCCGGCGTGGACTGCTCCGACCACGAGGTCAACATCAAAGTCCTGCTGGGAGCGGCGATTTCCTCCGGCGAGCTGGCCGCCTCGGACCGCAATGCCCTGCTGGCCGAGATGACCGACGAGGTCTCGGCACTGGTGTTGCGCGACAACATCTCCCAGAACTTCCGGATGGGTCTGTCGCGTTCGAATGCGGCCGCCATGGTGGGGGTGCACCGGCGGTTGATCGCGGAACTGGAGACCCGGCGCGGTGTGGACCGGCAGCTCGAGGCACTGCCCTCGGATGCCGAACTGGACCGGCGCGCCGCGGCCGGTGCCGGGCTGACCTCACCCGAGCTCGCCAATCTGCTTGCGCACGTGAAGCTTTCGCTCAAGTCGGATCTGCTCGGTGGCGATCTGCTGGACAGCAGTGCGTTCGAGGCGCTGCTGCCGGGTTACTTCCCGACACCGCTGCGGGAGCGCTTCGGCGCCGCGATCGGCCGGCATCCGCTGCGCCGGGAGATCCTGGCCACCATGGTGGTCAACGATATGGTCGACTACGGCGGCATCACCTACGCCTTCCGGCTCGCCGAGGAGGCCGGCGCCACCACCGACGATGCGGTGCGCGCCTTCACCGCGGCCGTGGAGATCTTCGATCTGCGATCGCTGTGGGAGCGCATCCGCACCACGCCGATGCCGGCCGCGGCGCGCAACGAGCTGGAGATGGAGACCAAGCGCACCCTGGACCGGGCGGCGCGCTGGCTGCTGACCAACCGGCCGCAGCCGATCGCGGTCGGTGCCGGCATCGCGCGTTACCGCGACGGGGTGCGGGCGCTGGCGGCCCGGGTGCCGGCCTGGCGGCCCGGCGCGCTCGCCGACGATCTGATGTCGCGCTCCGGCGGACCGATCGGTCACGGCGCGCCGCGGGAACTGGCAGAGGAGGTGTTCCTGCTGATCCATCGGTTCCCGCTGCTGGACGTGCTCGACATCGCCGATATCTGTGAACGCGATGCCGACGAGGTGGCCGCCCTCTACTACGCGCTGGACGCCCACTTCGACATCCAGCGCCTGCTGTCCGCGGTGGCCGGACTGGATCGCGGCGATCGGTGGCAGACCCTGGCGCGCTTGGCCGTTCGCGAGGATCTCTACGATTCGCTGCGCTCGCTCACCGCCGACGTGCTGACCACCACGGAACCGGTCGACACCCCCGAGGAGAAGATCGCCTACTGGGAATCGACCAACCGCTCCCGTCTCAGCCGCGCTCGCGCGGCACTCGGGGAGATCTTCACCTCCGACGCCCACGACCTGGCGACCCTGTCGGTAGCCGCACGCCAGGTCCGCAGCATGGTCGGCAGCGCCGAAACGACGGCGACGGTGCCCAGCTGACCTGCCGGTGGGTTCGGGTGCGCCGCCTGGGACCGGCACACCCGAACCCACTCCGGAACCCGCCGCCGCCCACTCGTGAAACCGAGTGGGCGGCGGCGTCCGCGAATCCCGGTCCCAGCGAGCAGCCGCGGCGGTTCACGGGCCGGCGGGGGTGCCGCAGGCGCCGCAGAACCGGGCCGCGGGCGGCAGGTCCGCACCGCATTCGGCGCAGTGCCGCGGGGGAGCGGCCAGCCGGGTCCCGCAGTGCATGCAGAACCGCGCGGTGCGGGGGTTGTCGGTATCGCAGGCCGCGCAGGTCACCTGCTCCGAGGCGGTGGCCTCGTCACTCTCGAGCCGTGACGCCGCGGACGAAGGCGATTCCGCGCTCGAGGAGGCGGCGGGGGAGCCGGTCGTCGCGGAGTCGTCGGCCCCGGCGGGAGTTGTCGGCGGCAGCGAGCCCGAGGTCGTCGGCTCCGGTGTGGGTGGCGGTTGCAGGGCCGGTCGGCCCGCGGGCTGACCGAACGGCGGCGGCGGGGGTGGCGGGGATTGCTGCGCGGCCCACGGCACCGTCGACTGCTGACCCATGCCGGCAATGGCGTTGAGACCCAGTGCGGCACCGAGGAATCCACCTTCTCCGCCGCCGTGTCCGTGCGCCATTCCCTGTCCCGCGCCCAGGGCCATTTCCCCGGCGGCGTAACGCTGGAAGTCGCCGGCGAGCCGGATGTAGGTGACATCCTTGGCGAGTCGTTTGAGCCGCTCGGCGTCCTCCGGTGCCAGGGTGATGTCGAAATTGCCCATGCGCGAGATCCGCATTCCGTACTCGTACAGCGTGAGATTGGTCTGGCGCACCACCGCGGACTCGATCGACTGCAGCTGCGCCGAGAGGCCGAGCACCTGCCAGTCGCCCTCCGAGATGCCGTGCGACACGGTCATCTTCATCGACTTGAGCAGCAAATCCGCGCACCAGGCCTGAACTCCGGCAGGATCGGTGAGATCGGTGGTGCCGACGAGGGAGGTGATCAGTTGCGCGGGATCGCGGACGGACAGGGCGAATTCGCCGAAGACCCGCAGCGTCACGATCTGCTCGCTGGCCGGGTCGACGATGTCGTCGAGCCGGCCGCCGAATTTGACGCCCGCGAATTCGCGCGTGGAAACGAAGTACAGCTCCGCGCGGTAGAAGTTGTTGCCGGTGACGGTGTCGACGAGCGCACCGAGTACCGGCAGCTCGTCGGCGTCGACGCGATGGCGCCCCGGCCCCATCGTCGCGACGACCCGGCCGGACTTGACGAACAGTGCGATCTGATCGGCGTTGACGATCGTCCGGCTGTAGCGCCGGATGTTCAGATCGGGCCACTTGTAGACCAGCTGATCCTTGCGACCGTCCGGGACGGCGATGAATTCCCGCTCGAACCAGGCCATATCCTCGCCCTTCCTCGGCCGTTGTCGTTATCCAGCGTACCGATACCTATCGGTATGATCTACCGCCGACCTCGGCGGATGGCATTTCCGTTGTGTTACAACCCATCCCACGTATTGAACGTGCCGTTGAATGACGGTACATTGCCCATAGATATGATCGCCGTCACGTGAAAGGTCCTCCCCCATGACAACTGTTCGACCTCCCTCGGAGGCGACGGCGCCCGCGGACGCGCTGCATGCCGAGGATGCGGGCTATCACAAATCGCTGCGCCCCCGGCAGCTGCAGATGATCGCCATCGGCGGTGCCATCGGCACCGGCCTGTTCCTCGGCGCAGCCGGCCGCCTGCACGACGCGGGCCCGGGCCTGTTCCTCGTCTACGCCGTCTGTGGAATCTTCGTATTCTTCATCCTGCGAGCGCTCGGCGAGCTGGTGCTGCATCGCCCCTCCTCGGGATCGTTCGTCTCCTACGCTCGCGAGTTCTACGGGGAGAAGCTGGCTTTCGGCGTCGGCTGGATGTACTTCTTCCACTGGTGTATGACCGGGATCGTAGACATCACCGCGATCGCGACCTATGTCCACTATTGGGGAGGGACCCGCAGCATTCCGCAGTGGCTCATCGCGCTGATCGCACTGGCGATCGTGGTGAGCATCAACCTGATCTCGGTGCGCTGGTTCGGCGAGCTCGAGTTCTGGGCGGCGCTGATCAAGGTGGTCGCGCTGGTCGCCTTCCTGATCGTGGGTGTGGTCATCCTCGGCGGCCGCTTCGATCTGGACGGCCAGACCACCGGCCTGAGCCTGCTCTCCGCGCACGGCGGTCTGTTCCCGACCGGATTCCTGCCGCTGGTCACCGTCACCACCGGTGTCGTCTTCGCCTATGCGGCGGTCGAGCTGATCGGCACCGCCGCGGGTGAGGCCGAGAATCCGGAGAAGATCATGCCGCGCGCGATCAATTCGGTGATCGCACGGATCGCGCTGTTCTACGTCGGTTCGCTGGTCCTGCTCGGACTGCTGTTGCCCTACAGCGACTTCCACGCCGGCGAGAGCCCGTTCGTCACCTTCTTCTCCAAACTCGGGGTGAACGGCGCCGGGTCCATCATGAATCTCGTCGTGCTGACCGCCGCGTTCTCCAGCCTGAACGCCGGGCTCTACTCCACGGGCCGGATCCTGCGCTCGATGGCGATGAACGGCAGCGCGCCCAAGGTGGCCTCGCGTATGTCGAGTTCCGGTGTGCCCTACGTCGGCATCCTCGCTACCGGGTGCATCGCGCTGATCGGTGTCGGACTCAACGCGATGGTGCCGGACAAGGCGTTCGAGATCGTGCTGAACATGTCGGCGCTGGGCACGATCTTCGCGTGGACGGCGATCATCCTGTGCCAGTTGCAGTTGTGGCGCTGGTCGCGCATCGGCAAGGTCGAGCGGCCGTCGTTCCGGCTGATCGGCGCTCCGTACACCAGCATCGCGACCCTGGTGTTCCTGGCGGCCGTGGTGGTCCTCATGGCCGCCAGCGACGACGACGTGCAGCGCTTCGCCGTGCTGGCCATGGTGTGCGTCATGCTGCCCGCGCTGGTCGCGGGCTGGTTCCTGGCCCGCCGCAAGGTCTTGGCCATGGCCACCGAGCGTCTCGGCTACACCGGTCAGTTCCCGGTGCTGGCGGAGCGTCCGCTACAGAACGAGGCGGCCGAGTCGGCAGCCGAATCCGGGGAGCCGGGATCAGCGCCCGACGCCCAGAAGTAGTCGCTCCCTCCGCCCCGGTACCACCGGGGCGGAGCTGTTCCCGGCCTTGGGAAGCTCGCGAACGCGGGACCGCGAACGGGGAACGAGAATGAGGCCCCGGTTCATCAGCGGCCTCGGGAGGTTTCTCATGCCGGAGCGACCCGATACGCCACTTCCGCATCCGTGGGCGAATCGCCGCATCCGCCGCAGCGAGGTGCGCGGACCCGATGCGCATCCGTGGGCGACGCGACGCAACGGTGGGACAGAACTCTCGCAGCGACTGCGCGTCGCGGTGGACTCTCCGGATGAACCGTCCGTGCGGCAGGCCGGCGGCATCGCTGTCGAGAAGAACGGTGCCGCAACGAGTTTCGAGCCGGACCCGTTCTCGGGGCCGGTGACCGCGGATGTCGAGGTCGACACGCTCGGCACCGACACCGGCTCCGGTCGCAGCGCGCGCTCGCGGCCGAGTCCGCGGCGGCTGGGCGCCGGTCTGGTGGAGATGCCGCGGGTGGTCTCGGTGGATCCGCGGGCGGCGGTGCTGGACGACCCGGAAGTGCCCGAGGAGAAGCGGTTCTGCTGGAAATGCAACTCCCCGGTCGGGCGCGCGGGCGACGCGGGCCCCGGGCAGGTCGCGGGGGACTGCGGAAAATGCGGGTCCCCGTTCAACTTCCGGCCGATTCTGCAACCGGGTGAGGTCGTCGCCGGACAGTACGAGGTGCAGGGTTGCCTGGCGCACGGCGGTCTGGGCTGGATCTACCTGGCCGTGGACCGCAACGTCAGCGATCGCTGGGTGGTGCTGAAGGGCCTGCAGAATCCGCAGGATTTCGAGGCGCACGTGGTCGCGCTCGCGGAGCGGCAGTTCCTGTCGGAGGTCGCCTATCCCGGCATCGTGAAGATCTACAACTTCGTCAAGCACCGCGGCCCGGGCCGCGATGTCGCCGACGGCTACATCGTGATGGAGTACGTCGGCGGGCAGTCGCTCAAGCGTGTGCTCGATCAGCGTGCGCCGCAGCGTATTCCGGTGGCGGAGGCGATCGCGTACGTGATGGAGGTCCTGCCGGCGCTGGACTACCTGCATTCGTTCGGATTGTCCTACAACGACCTCAAACCCGACAACATCATGGTCAGCGAGGACGAGGTCAAACTCATCGACCTCGGTGCGGTGGCGGCCATGGAGTCGTTCGGAAGTATCTACGGCACACCGGGTTTCCAGGCGCCCGAGATCACCGAGACCGGGCCCACCGTCGCCTCCGACATCTACACCGTGGGCCGCACCCTGGCGGCACTGGTGATGCAGTTGCCGCGCGACGAGCGCGGCCATCAGCTGCCGGAAATGCCGGAGCCGCAGGCACATCCGCTGCTGGTCCGCTATCCGTCGCTGTATCGGCTGCTGTGCCGGGCCACCGATCCCGAACCGGCCCGCCGATTCCCCTCCACCTATTCGATGTACTGCCAGCTCACCGGCGTGCTCCGGATGGTGCTGGCCACCGACACCGACCGGGAACATCCGCAGGCTTCGGTCGAATTCGGTTCCATGCGTGGTGATTTCGGCATCGAGACGCTGATCGGCCAGACCGACGGTATCGTCGACGGCCGCCACCGGATGCCGACCCTCGACGCGCGCGCGGTGGTGGCCGCCCTGCCGGTTCCGCTGATGGACAGCACCGATCCCAGTGCCGAGCTGATGTCCACGCTGCTGCACGGGGATCCGCGCCACGCGCTGGATACGTTGCGGCGCATACACGATCGGATCGCCTCCGGGGTGCTGGCCGACACCGGTTCCTTCGAACTCGAGGGCGCTCTCACCGCGGTGCGCGCCCATCTCGATCTGGGCGAGGTGGAACCGGCGCGGGCCCTGTTGCGGGAACTGATGCTCGACTACGACACCGACTGGCGGCTGACCTGGTACCGCGGTATCGCCGATCTGCTCGACGGCGCCTTCGAGCACGCCTACACGCAGTTCGACACCGTGCACGCCATGCTGCCCGGGGAGATCGCCCCCGCGCTCGCGCTGGCGGCCACCGCCGAACTGGTCCTGCAACATCTCGACCTACCGGCCGATCCGGATCGCTGGCACCGGGCCGCGGTCGACTTCTATCGGACCGTTTGGCGCACCAACCACGGGGTGGTCAGCGCAGCGTTCGGACTGGCGCGGCGACTGGCCGCGGACGGCGAACTGCTCGACGCCGTCGCGGTACTCGACCGGGTGCCGATGTCCTCACGGCACTACGCGCTGGCCCACATGACCGGCGGACTGCTGCTGGTGTCGCGACCGGTGGCGGAGGTGACCGAGGAGGACCTCGCCGCGGCCGCGCTGCGCCTGGAGGCGCTGCCGGAGGAACCGCGGGCCCTGCAGTTGCAGGTCGTCGTGGTGGGCGCGGCGCTGGAATGGGTGCGTGCGGGCGGGCAGCCGCGCCGGCCCGAGGCGACCCTGCTGGGCTTCGCGCTCACCGAATCCGGTCTGCAGCTGGGGCTCGAGACCTCGCTGCGCGCCCTCGCCCGCACGGCACCGGGCCGGTTGCATCGTTACCGGCTCGTCGATCTGGCCAATCAGGTACGTCCGCGCACCCGGTGGTGAACCGGCTCAGGCGACCCCGCGCACCCGCCAGAGCACCACGGCCACCGGCGCCGCGGCGATCAGCAACAGCCACAACCAGTTTCCGGCCGCCCATGCCGCCGCCCCCGCGAAGACCGTGATGGCACCGGCCAGGACGGCCAGGGAGGGCAGCGGATTGGCCGGTGCGGGCGCGGCCGGGGGATCGGGGGTGACGGCGGGCAGATCGGTGAACAGCGCCGCCAGCTCGACGCGGGTATCGGCCCGGGTGGCCAGCGCGGTGCGCTCGTCGAATTCGGGCAGGGTCAATCTGCCGGCGCCCAGTTGCTGTGACAATTCTTGCAGTGCGCGCTCTCGCTCGGCGGCGCTGGGGCGCGCGTCCGCCATATCGTCCATGCACAGCAGGATAGGTCCGCCACCCCCGCGGATCGCAATCGAACCGCCAAGGATGGGAACCGGCATGCCGCCGCACACTTTCGATCCACGTATGTTTCAGTGTGGTTTCCTTGATGTATGACGACCCGGACCGAGTACACCATCGACGAGCTCGCGCGTGAGGCGGGGACCACCGTGCGCAGCCTGCGGGTGTACCACGAGCGCGGTGTGCTGCCGCCGCCGCAGGTCAAGGGTCGCACCGGCTTCTACAGCGCCGAACACCTCAACCGGGTGCGGACCATCAGCCGATTGCTCGACCGCGGCATCAAACTCAACGGCATCAAGGAACTGCTCAACGCCTGGGATCGCGGTGACGATCTCGGCGACATTCTGGGCGTCGCGGAGCCCGATGCGTCGTCGGGCGCCGAATCGCCGGCCGATGTGACGATCGCCGCGACCGACCTGGCGCAGCGGTTGCGCGAGGTGCCCAACGGACTGGCCCGGGTCGTCGCCCTCGGCCTCTACGAGCCGGTCGACGCCGGCACCTACCGCGCCGCCGATCCGATGCTGCTGCAGGCCGCCGACCGGCTGGTCGCCGCGGGTGTGCCGGAGCCGGAGATCATCGCCGAATTCGAGCGGCTGGCGACCGAATGCGACCGGATCGCGCGCCGCTTCACGGACCTGTTCCAGCGCACGGTGTGGACCGGCTTCCAGGATTCGGCGGGCACGCCGGCCGATGTGGCCGGGCTGGCCGCGGGCTCCGAGGCGATCCGGACCGTCCCGGCACAGGCCGGCGCCGAACTGATCGGCCGGTTCGTGGCCCGGTATCTCGATCAGGACAGTGCGCTGAACGAGGCGCTCGCCGACTCCTGAGCGTTCACCGCGAAATTCCTTCACTCCCATCCCTGGGGATATTTCACAGTATAACGTGCCGTTATCTAACGGTACATTAACGGTGTGGCCGATACTTCCGTCCATCAGCGTCGGAAGTGCACGATTGAACGGAGACACACCGATGACCGCAGCCACCTTTGCCCGCACCACCCGATCCCTGCTGCTGGCCGCGACCGTCGCGGGTGCCGCGGTCGTGGGCCTGTCCGCCGGTCCGGCCGCGGCGCAGGCGCCCGGACCGTACTGTCTGTGGGCCGGCGCCGCCTTCGCCCCGGGGACGCAGGTGCATGCCGGCGGCTGGGCATTCAGTTGCCGCAGTGAACTTTTCGGCGCCGCCCGATGGAATGCGGACGGTCCGTCCCACCGCGCCGACACCGTGGCCAATCCGGGCGCGCTCGGAAACCCGGCCGGTCGCTTCAGTCCCGGCGCACGCCAGCCGGGCACGTCCTACAACGACTACTGCGTGGGCGATCAGCTGATCGCGGGGACCGAGGATGTGTACGAGGCGGTTCCGGCCTCGGGCGGTCTGTACTGGCGAGCGGCCGGGCCGATCTCCCAGTGGCGCTTCCAGGGCGAGGGCCCGGCGCCGACCTGGCGTTCGTCGAGCCTGTGCCGCGACGGCGAACTGCTCTGATCCGGCACCTATAGGTAACGGGCGCAACCTACTTAAGTAGGTGCGCCCGAACATTACCGATGCGCGCCGCCCCCACCGGGGGGAACAATCACACGTCGGCAAGTTACGGCAGATGGGTGAGCGATGGCAGGCGTGACACTGTGGATGCAGATGTCGCTCGACGGATACGCGGAGGGGCCCGACCAGGAAATTCACTGGCCGGTGGTGGACGAAGAGCTGTGTGAGTCCTTCCTGGACGAACTACGGGCGGCCGAGGTGTTCGTCTACGGCCGTAAGACATTCGAGATCATGGCCGCGTTCTGGCCCTATGCCGATGCCGATCCGGCCATCTCGCCGTTCTACGTCGAATTCGCGCGCTGCTGGAAACGCACACCGAAACTGGTGTTCTCCCATACGCTGCGCGATCCGGGCTGGAACACCCGGGTGATCGGTGCGGATCCGATCGGCGAGATCAGCGCGCTGCGGGCGGCCTCGACCGGACCCGTCGTGGTCTTCGGCGGTGCGCAAACCGCCTCGTACTTTCTCGAACACGATCTCGTCGACGAATACCGGCTGTTCGTGCACCCGCTGCTCCTCGGCGGTGGGGTGCCGCTGTTCCCCAAACCGCTGGATACGGCGGGACTGCAGCTGGTGGACATCATGACCTTCGACAGCGCGGTCGTGCAGATGCACTATCAACAGGCCGCGCCGGTCGCGCGAACGGGGTAGTCGCAGATCGCGGTATCGAATCCGGACACGCGACGGGGGCACGGTGGGCTAACTTGTTCCTACTATGTTCCAGCGATCGCGCATCGGTGTACTGCCCGCCACCAGCAGTGAGTTCGTGGGCAGGCTCGCGCAGCGAGAGCGGATAACCGCGCTGATCGCCCGTGGCGCACGGCTGATCACCCTGACCGGCCCCGGCGGTATCGGCAAGACCAGGCTGGCCATCGAAACGCTGCGCCGCGACGTAGACCTGCCCACGCGCTGGCTGGCGCTGGCGGAACTGGACGCCGAGACCGCGATCGCCGAACTACGCGAGTTCGCGCCCCGGCCCGGCGGCGCCCCGCACGTACTGGTGCTGGACAGCTGCGATCGGCTGGTGACCTCCCTCGCGACCGAGCTCGCGGACCTGCTCGAAGCCGACCCGGCGCTGACCGTCGTGGCCACCAGTCGCGAGCCGATCGGCTGGATCGACGAACAACTCGTCCCGGTGCCCTCGCTGGATCCCGCACAGGCGTTGCGGCTGCTGCGCATTCGCATGGAGCTCACCGGCCGCACGGCCGGCGACGGCGACGAGGACGACGATATCCTCCGGCGGATCTGTGCGCATATGAGCCACAATCCGTTCGGCCTGCGGCTGGCCGCGATCAGATTGCGGCACCATCCGCCCGCCATCGTGTTGCACGAGGT
Source organism: Nocardia sp. 852002-20019_SCH5090214 (assembly GCF_001665865.1). Taxonomy (NCBI): domain Bacteria; kingdom Bacillati; phylum Actinomycetota; class Actinomycetes; order Mycobacteriales; family Nocardiaceae; genus Nocardia; species Nocardia sp. 852002-20019_SCH5090214. The sequence goes on from NZ_LZMK01000008.1 coordinate 10,741, forward strand.
GAGCGGCGATGCCTACGACCGTCGCCTGCAATGGTCCGACAGTGCCCGGGTCGGGGTGGAAGCACGCCACCGCGATATCGGCGCCAACATCGCATGGTCCACCAGTCGCTGCACCCCGGCCGAATCCATTCTGCTGCAACGGTTGTCGGTCTTTCCGGGTGGCTCCGCGGGCGGCGGAGCCGATCGGGAGGCGATCGAGGCGATCTGTGCCGACGAGGCGTTGCCCGCGGTGTCGATCGAATCGACACTGGACCGGCTGGTGGAACGGTCGCTGGTGATCGTGCGGCTGACCGGGACCTCGGCACGGTGGTATCTCACCGAATGTGTCCGCCTCGTCGCGCGCGCCGAACTGCACCGGCGTGATCCGGTCGAGGCCAATCGGCTCGCGGCCCGGCATCTGCAGCTGCGCCGGCTGGAGGTGCGCCGCGCCGAGGGCTCGGCGCTGCCCCAGCAGCCGTGTGTCGTCACGGCACAACCGCCGGTCGGCGCGGTGGCGGCGGCGCGGCCGGAGTCGGAGCGCTGGGAGAGCCTGTCGCGGGCGGAACGTGAGGTGGCGGTGCTGGCGGCCGCGGGCTGGCCCAACAGCGCCATCGCCGTGCGCCGCCGCAGTTCGGTGCGCACGGTCGATGCCCAGGTGGCGATGGTCCGGCAGAAGTTGCAGATCACCTCGCGCGCGGAGATCGCCCGGCATCTGCCCGCCGAGGCCCGGGAGCGGATGCGCAGCGAGGCTTTGGCCCGGCGCGAGACGGCCCGGTCGTGACCACACCGTGGATATCCCAATTCGTCGGCCGGACAGCGGAACTGCGCAGCATCGCCGAACTGCTCGAACCCGGTGGGCCCCGGCTGATCACGCTGCTCGGACCGGGTGGGATCGGTAAGACGACGCTGGCTACCGAGGCGTTGCGCAGGTCCCAGCGGCCCGGTCGCGATCACGTGCTGTGGGTGCGGTTGGCGCGGCTGGAGACCGGCGCCGACGCCGAGGCGGTCGCCGAGGAGATCGTGCGCACCGTCGCACCGACCGCGACCACCGGCAGCAGCGCGGAAGACTGCCTGCTCGAGGCCTTCGCCGCGCTCGGCGCCGCTCGCACCGTCCTGGTCCTGGACAACTGTGAACACGTGCTGCATCCGGTGGCGCGGCTGATCGTCGAGCTACTGAGCGTGAATCCGGACGTCACCGTCGTGGCCACCAGCCGGGAACCGATCGGCTGGACCGACGAGCGGCTGGTGCCGGTGCCGCCACTCACCAAAAACCATGCGCTGGAACTGTTCCGGCGGCGTGCCGAACTGACCGGCCGGCCCATCGCCGCGGATCCCGCGACCCTGGAACTGGCCGCCCGGATCTGCCGGCAGGTGGACAACAATCCGCTGTTCATCCGGCTGGCCGCGGCCCGGCTGCGCTACCGGCCGCTCGCCGAGGTGTTGCGCGATCTCACCGGCACCGACTCCGAGGCGTGGATGCACTGGTCGTCGGGTGTGCGGGCCGGCGCCGACGAGCGTCATCGCAACGTCGGTGACGTGATCGCCTGGTCCTACGGGCTGTGCACCGACGCCGAACGCCTGCTGCTGGACCGGATGTCGGTCTTCGCGGCCGGATTCGACCCCGGTGACGAGGAAACCCGCAGCGGCGGTATCGAATACAGCGCGGTGGCGCAGGTCTGCGCCGACGAGGCGTTGCCCGAGCCGGTCATCGCCGCCACGCTGGAGCGACTGGTCGAACGGTCGCTGGTGTCGACCCGCATGACGGCCACCTCGGTGCGCTATTTCCTGCCCGAGAGCGTGCGCGCGTTCGCCCGCCTCCGGCTGCAGGAGCGACCGGACGGTGCGGCCTCACCGTCCGGCATGCCTGCCCGCCATCGTCGCTACTTCCGTGACAAAGTCGTTGCCGGACAGGCGATGTGGTACGGCCCCGACGAGATGGAGTGGATCGACTGGGTCCGCGGGGCATGGAACGACGTGCTGCTCGCGGTGGAGACCAGCCTCGGCGATCCGGCCGAGGCCGTGATCGGACTCGAGATCGCCACCGTGGTCATGGCATTGCGGGTGCCGTTCCTCACCGGCACCAACCGCGCGGTCGCCGGGCTCACCGAACGCGCCCTCGCGGTGGTCGGCGACGATCCGGCCTTGTCGTCGCTGCGGATCACCGCCAAGGCCCTGATCGGCTGGATCGCGGTGTGGCAGGGCCGATTCGACTACACCTCCCGCCTTCTCGGCGAATGTGCCGCCGAATGTCTCACCGATCCCGTGCTGCGCCGGGAGTGGCGAGAGCACACCGCCGACGACATCGGCCTGCCGGCCCAGGTCGAATTCACCTGGGGACTGGAACTGTTCCTGATTCGCCTGGACCTGCGCTCGATCGAGGTGTTGTCGCGCGCCCGCCGGAAGTTCGCGGCCGTCGGCGATCGCGGCGGCACCCAGCGCAGTGATCTGTTCACCGTGCTCGCGGCCGCCAGCCTGGCGACCCCGGAGGTGGCCGGGCGGGTGGTGCGCCGCCACCTGCACGACGCGGCGAAAACGGATGCGCCGTGGGCGGTTTCGTGGGCCGAGTTCGCGGAACTGGTCGCCACCATCCGCCACGGCGACCCCGCGGACGCCGTGCGCCGGGGCCGGGCGGCGGTGGCCGCGCATCTCGATCGCGGAGATACCTGGACCGCGGGTTGGATCATCCATTTCTGCACCGTCGCGCTGGCCGCGATCCTGTCGCGGCGTATCGAATCCGGCGCGCGCCCGGACGAGCTCGCGGCGGCCGCGCGGGAGATCGCCTACCTGCAGGGCGGCACGGCCGCGCTGCATCGCTCGATGGGGATCGCCTCGGACCGGGTGCCGCTGGTGGTGGAGGGATCCTCGGCGGCGCGCGCGGCCGCGACCGCGGTGCTCGGGGCCGAGCGTTACGCCGCCGCGGTGCGTCGCGGTGGGCGGATGCGGCCGCAAGACAACGAGTTGCAGCGGTATTTCCTCGGGCGGCTGGAGATCGTCGAGGACGCCGATGCCGGCCCGGACGACGCACGATGGCAGGAACTTTCACCCGCCGAACGCGATATCGCGATTCTGGTGGCCGCCGGTTGGACCAACAGTGCGGTCGCGGTGCGCCGCGGGACGTCGGTCCGCACGGTCGACGCCCAGGTGGCGACCATTCGCCGCAAACTCGCGGCCGCGGACCGCTCGGCGATCATCCACCGCATTCCCGGCGAACTGCGCGATCGCGTGCGTGCCGAATCGCGACAGCCACCGGGACGTCCGCGCCGCACCTACTGACCCGACATCGTTCGACTCCGGCTGTCGCTCAAGGCTTTCAAGGCACGGTCGACATCGTCGGAATCGTTGTGGACGTGGAACGACACCCGCAGCGCACCCGCTCGGGCCGTGGTCACCACCGCGGCCTCGGCCAGGGCGTCGGCGGCGGCCGCGGCGCCCGGAATCGACACGATCGGCGCGCGTCCGGGCACGGGCGCGAAGCCCAGGTCGTCCAGTCCGGCGCGGAAGCGGTCGGCCAGCGCCAGATCGTGGGCCTGAATCGCCGGAATCGTCAACTCCTCCAGCAGTTCCGCTCCGGCCAGCGCGCCTACCACACCCAGCCAATCGGGCGTGGCGTCGAAGCGCCGCGCCGTATCGGCAAGTCGTTGCGGCGCATACATTTCCGCCCAGCGGTCGGCGGCCGCGTACCAGCCCGGCGCATGCGGGCGCACCCGGTCGGCGATCTCCGGCCGGATCGCCAGCAGCCCGACACTGCGAGCGCCGAGCAGCCATTTGAAGCTCGCGCACACCCAGATGTCGGCATCGGCGAATCGCAGCGGCAACCAGCCCGCCGCCTGCGAGACGTCGAACAGCAGCAGCGCGTCGTGCGCCGCGGTGGCCTCGCGCAACCGCGCCGGATCGACCGTCCGGCCGTCGGCGGACTGGACGAGACTGCAGGCCACCAGCGCGGTATCCGGTCGAACCTCCTCGGCCAATCGCTCCAGTTCCACCGTGCGTACCCGCAGATCTCCGCGGTAGCGGAACGGATTGGGTACGGAGGCGAAATCGCCTGCGGCGACCAGCACTTCGGAGCCGGGCGCGAGTGCGGCCGCGGCCGGGCCGATGAGCGCGGCGGCCGAATTGCCGATCGCCACATCGGCTGCCGTCGCGCCGTCGAGGATGCGGGCATAGGCCGCGCGCAGCCGATCCACCCGATCGTCGTAGCGCGAGGGTGCGCGATGCCCGCTCGCCCACCCGTCGAGAACCTCACGCACCGCCGTGAACGCGCGGGCCGGCGGAATGCCGTACGAGGCGGTGTCGAGATAGGTGGTGTCGACCGCGAATTCGTGGCCGGCCAGAGCGGGAACATACGCCGAGGAGGTCATGAGGCCATGGTCGCGAGCGAGTGGCCCGCCGGTCCATAGCCACCCGAGGCTCGCTGGACCGGTCGAAGGTGCCGAACCGCCGCGACCTCAGCCGTCGTTCGCCACGCCCACGTTCGCGTCCTCGGCGCGCAACCGCTGGGCGGCCGCGTGGTCGTGGGTCGGCACCACCGTCACCGTCGTGCGCGCCAGATGCAGCCGGTGCAGTGTGCGGAAGGTCAGTTCGCGATCGTCATCGGCGAAACCGCCCGGGTAGCTTGCCTTCTGGCGGATCTTGTCGATCTGCAGGTGGTGCCAGGCGGCATCCCCGGCGAGCAGGACCCAGCCCCGCCGGGTGTGGGCGAGGACGCCGATACTGCCGGGGGTGTGCCCGGACAGATCCACCAGCACCACGGTCCCGTCGCCGAACAGATCGTGGCTCGCGGTGAACGTCAGCACCGGCGGTCCGTCGAGGTCGTATTCGACCACGGGCCGCTCCCGCAGCGCATCGCGGACGCCGCCGACCGGCGCGACCGGACCCGTCATGATCCACCGCTGCTCGACGCGGTGCATGTGGACCGGCAGTTCCGGCAGATCCAGCAGACCGCAGACATGATCCCAATGCGCGTGCGTGGGCAGCGCGAAATCCAGCGGTCGCGGATCGTGTTGACGCAGCGAGTCGACGGTCGCCACGGTTGCGGCCGGGGGCCGCACCGCGACCCGCAGGACCGCCGGGAGCTGCGCGATCGCGCGACGTTCGGCATCCAGGCAGACGCCGGGGTCGACCACGAACCGGGCCTGCGGATGTTCGACGACGAAGGCGGTCAGCGCGTTGTCGATACGGCGCGGGGTGAACGTTCCCTCGACGACCGCCGCCGTCGGCACCGACCGTGGTGCCTGCGGCAGCGCGCGCACCGAGACGACGCCTCGGGGCTCGGGCAGCCCGGCATCGGGGATCGAGGCCAGGAAGCGCCGATCGAGCCGGCGGGGCAGCATCAGCCCGCGCACGGAACCCACTGCGGCAGTGCAGCATTCGAGCACACTCGGTGTCTTCACCGGATCCGGCATGTCATTCGTCCGTTCTGTGGGTGGGCCGCGAACGACGGGATCGTCGCCACGTGTTGTGGCACGATAAAACTTAAGGTCGACATGAAGTAAAGGGGTGAGGCCGGCGATGGACGAGGGACTGAAGATCGGCGACGCCGCCGTGGCGATCGGCGTCGAGGCGCATGTGCTGCGCCATTGGGAATCGGTCGGGCTGCTGCATCCGGCCCGCAGTCCCTCCGGGCATCGCGCCTACGACGAACAGACTCTCGACCGGGCACGGCTGATCCGCACCCTGCAGCGCACCGGGTTGTCGCTGCGCCGGATCCGGGAACTCGGCATCTCCGGGCGCGACGAACGGCTGGCCCTGATTGCCGCCGAGCGGGCACAGTTGCGCCGCCGCATCGACCTGTTCGAGGCCACCGATCGCTTCCTCGCCCACATCCTCGATTGCCGCCATCCCATCCTCGCCGAATGTCCCGACTGCTCCGGTTTCCTCGCCCGATACGGCGACGAGCGCGACCGGCACGAATTCGCGGATCGAGACCCCTCGCCGCTGCCGGCTCACTGATGCAGGCGTGACCGGCTGCCGGGCCGTTGCCGCGCACTCTTGTTGCGGTACATCGCGGTGTCGACGGCATGCATGAGATCGTCGACCGCCTCGGGCTGCCGGGTGACCAGTGCGGTGCCGATCGAGGCGCCCACCGTGATCGCCCCACCGGCCACCACGACCGGTTCGCCGAGTGCCGCCAGCAGCCGGGACGACATGTCGACCAGTTGCGTCTCGCCCGCGCACCGCTCGATCAGCACGATGAACTCGTCGCCCCCGATCCGAGCGGCCAGCCCATCGGGCTCGGCCGCCGCCCCCAGTCGCTCGGCGACCGTACGCAACACGCGATCACCGATGGTGTGCCCGTAATCGTCGTTGATCTCCTTGAATCCGTCCAGGTCGAGATAGCACAGTCCGATCGGCGGCTCGGCCTGCGCCAGCCGGTCGAAGAACAGCAGCCGATTGGCGAGCCCGGTCAGATCGTCGTGATGGGCTTCGTGCCAGAGCCGGTCGGCCAGCGCCTTGCGCTCGGTGATGTCGACGGCCACCCCGATCAGGAATCGCACCCTGCCGCGCGCGTCCCGCACCACCGACATGGACAGGTCGATATCGGAATGGTGACCGTCGGGCCGGGTGAGCGACGTCTCCATCCGGAAGCGGTCCAGACCGCCGCGCAACAGCTGCTGGAACTGGGTGTAGGCCTCACCGACGTTGCCCTCGCCCAGCACCGCCGCCACCGACCGGCCGAGGATCAGGTCGATCGGCACACCGAGCATCTCGGCGAAAGCGGCGTTCACATCGCGGACCCTGCCGGTCTCGGCGTCGATGGTGCCGATGCCCACCGAGGCGCCGGCGAAGATGGCGCCGAACCGGGCCTCCGACAGTTGCCGCCGCGCCTGTTCCTCACGGACCGCGGCCAGTGCGGCGCTCAGCGTCGTCTCCTGTTCGGCGAGAGCGGCACCGCGCAGGGCCGCGGTGAATCCGGCGGCGAACTCCCCGGCCACGGTGACGGCGCGGTCGCGGACGGTCTCGTAATCGGGGTCACCGGGGTCCGGGCAGATCTCGGCGACCATATCGCGGCAGATCACCGCCACCGATCGGCTCACCGCGGCATCGTCGCGATAATTCGCGGCGACCAGCGACGAGGCGGCCAGCCGGGCCGCCTCGACGCCGACGGTGCCGCGCAGCGTGCCCAGCAGTTCCTCGCACAGGCCGGTGAGCAGGGTCTCGATCTCGGTTCGCGTCAGGGTCGGCGCGACCACTCCGTCGAGTGCGTCGGCCCACCGCGCCGCCAACTCCTGCGAACCCACCCTGCAAACCCCTGCCTATCCCGTGGACCCCGTCACACCTTGTGCCCCACGCCGCCCAAACCGAGCGAGCGTCCCGGCGTCTCGTGCAGGTCACGCTCGGATTCCGGGCGCCACAGAGGTAATTCGACGACGCCCGGCTCGACCGGTTCCCAGCCGGTGAACATGTCGACGATGGCCGCGCGGTCGCGGAAACGGATTCCGACGCCGCTGGTCGATTCCTCGTGAATCCGCGCGGCCGCCTCCGGCCGGTGTGCCGAGGACAGATGGGAGATCGCGATATAGCTGCCCGGCGCCACGGCCGCCCGCAACGCGGCGACCTGCTCGCGCGGACGTTCCTCGTCCTGCAGCAGATGCAGCACGGCGACCAGCAGCAGACCGACGGGACGATCGAAGTCGATCAGGCCGGTCTCACGGGCGCGCGCGAGCAGTTCCTCCGGCTTGCGCAGATCCGCCTCGATGGCGCCCGCGTGGTCGTTGCCCTCCAGGATGGTGGCCGCATGGGTGACCGCGACGGGGTCGATGTCGGCGTAGAGCACCCGGATCGAGGGATCGATGTCGTGCGCGACCTCGTGCACATTCCCAGCGGTGGGAATTCCTGATCCGACATCGAGGAACTGCCGGATCCCGGAGTCGATCATGAATCGGACCGCCCGGCGCAGAAAAGCGCGGTTGCTCAATGCCAGCCGCGGCAGATCCGGCACCAGCTTGCGCCCCTCCGCCGCAGCGTGCCGGTCCACTTCGAAATTGTGGGAACCGCCCAGCAGCGCGTCGTACATCCGGGCCGGGCTGGGCCGCTGCATATCCACGCCCTCGGGCGCCCACGCTGGCCTGTCCACTCGAATCCCCTCTTGCCGATCGAGAATCGGCCCGCCGGACCGCGGGGTCCGGGGCCGATCTTGTCGAAGCCCAACTGTACGCCCACGCGGGTCCGGTCCGCGGACATGCGTCGGCCGCTCAGACCAGATTGATCGAGTCGAGTACGCGGGCGCCGAGCTCGGCATCGCCGGTGATCGCGACCGCGCCCGCCCGCCACGGCAACCGCCGGGTACCCCACTGCGGAAACTCCAGCGCCAGCGCGGCGATATGGGCGGCGGCGCCGGCGGCCTGACCGGGCCGCACCCGCAGCCGTCCGCCCCGCGGCTCGATCCGCCAGGTACCGCCGCCGGGGCCGGTGAAAGTCAGCGCCACCGGGGCGTCGAGCCAGCTCAGCGCCTCGCGATGGGAACGCTCCAGCAGTACGGTGAGCCAGGTCAGGATGGCGTTCATGCGCAGCGCGTCGGTGGGTGGCGGGGGAAGGTCGAGCGCGGGCGCGATGTCGTGGCGCAGATGCGTGTGCCAGTCGAAGAGCAGCATCGCCGGAATCAGGTCCAGCCGGTACCAGCCCAGCTCACCGATCGGGAGCTGTATGCGCCGTATCCCCGCCGCGGTGAACAGCGACAGCGCCCGCACGCCGCGCCGCGACCAGGTGTCGAATTCCGGCAATACGTGACGCGTTGTGTGCGAACGCTTTTCGTCCACCAGCTGTTCGTTGAGGCGCTCCAGATCGCGAGTGGCCACGATGGCGGCGGCACTCGGGGTGAGCAGCGCGCGCACTCCGGTCGTCATGTGGATGACGACCTCGGCCACCGACCATCCGGCGGCCGCGCTGGGCGCGGCCCACTGCTCCTCGGTCAACTCCCCGCAGAATTCGAGCACCGCGCGGCGCTCGTCACTGAGGCCGGGCAGATATCGCGAACTCATCGGCAGACCTCGACGACCACCGAACTCCTCATGAACAGCGCACGCTACCGGTTCGTGGTCGCCGGGAGCCAGAGCGTGCGCCGATTTCGGCCCCGGACCGGCGCCTCGGCACACTGCGGCAACGTCGCCGCACCCGCCGGGACGTCCGTCTGTGCCGGTGCGCCGGCGAAGGGGCCGGCCGAACGGTTCGCCGAAACATTGCAGTGGTCTCGTACGCGGGCGAACCGACGGACACCGACGATTCCGGATGCCGCGTTGTGCACGCGGCCGAGTTCGCCGCGCGCGGATCGGCCGATTCGCTGAGCTGTTGCCGATATGTCTGCCGTAACCCGGGTGTCGCGCACGATGTGGACTTGTCGGTGCCATGGGGCATGCTCTTGGCACGCAGATGTCTACGAGCCCGCCCGGAGTACACCATGTCGTCCCCACGAACCAAACCGCAACCGTTGTCCGACACCGAGATTCGACAGATAGCGGCCGAGCTCGCCGACGGCCGGCCACCCATGGTGTGGTTCACTCCGGCGGCAGTGGGAGTATCCGAGGGGCGTTCGGGCAAGGTGATCGCACTCGGTGATCCAGCCGACGGCGATTTCCTGCAGGTCCGGCCGACCGGATCGAAGGATGTCATGTCGTTCTCGCCGACCGAGGTGACATTGGCCAAGCCCGCCCGCAAGGACAAGCGCACCACCACATCCGAGACCACCGGCGCTACGCCGGAAACGAGGAAGGACACCGCAGTGAGCATGTCGTCGTCCGTGACCGCGCCGTCCGCGCCGACCACACCGGCAGCCGTGCCCGCCGCGGCGTCGAAAACGCCTGCGCCGCAACCTGCTTCGGATCAGAAGCCGGCGGCCAAACCCGCCGCCACGCCGGCCGCCCGTCCCCAGAAGTCGGCCGCGGCCGCCCGCAAATCCAAGGCCCCCGAGGTGACGGTCACCCTGTCCGGCACCGCCGACGGGGAATGGGCCGTGGATGTGGTGCACGGTAAGAAGCGCACGATCAAGGGCCTGGCGGTGGCGGGTGCCTCGGTGGCGCAGGCCGCGAAGCTGCTGCATCCGGAGGTCGCCGAGGTGGTCGACTCCGTCCTGGACGCCGTTCGCGACTCTCAGCGCGCCAAGGTCGAACAACTCCAGGCCGAACTCGAACAGGCCCGGCGCCTGCTCGACGAACTGTCCGGCTAACCGGGCCGCACGCCACAGCTCCCTCCGAATTCGCGGCCGCGGCCTTGCGTTGACACCGATGACAACGTTTAGCGTGGCGGCTGCAGTGGCGAGAGGGAATTCATGCTGATCGGAGAACTGGCCGAGCGGGTGGGAACGAGCGCCCGGATGCTGCGGTACTACGAGCAGCAGGGTCTGGTCCGGTCCCGGCGGTCGGCGAACGGCTACCGCGTCTACGACGAGCACGAGGTGGATGTCGTACGCAAGATTCGCGATCTGCTGGAGCTGGGATTCGATCTGGCCGACACGCAGCCGTTCGTCACCTGTCTGCGCGCAGGCAACGAGTCGGGTGACGAATGTCCGGAATCTGTCGAGTCACTGCGTCGCAAATTGGCCGAGATCGACGACGCGATCGCTCGACTCGGCGCCGCACGCCGGCATCTGACGGATCGGATCGACGCTGTCACCGGACCGTCGCCGAAGTGTGCGTTCACCTGCTAACTCGGAGGTTTCCGGATGCGTTTCGCGGTCAGCTACAGCACGGCATTCAACGGCACCGATCCCGATCGGCTCGTCGCCTTCGCCCGGCATGCCGAGGACTGTGGATTCGAAGGGCTCTACGTCCAGGATCACATCGCGCTGTATCCGGGGGCGGACTACGGCGCGGGCGAATTGCCGCCCACCCTGCCGTATTTCGATCCGCTCGACTGCCTGAGCTTCGTCGCGGCCGCCACCCGGCGGATTCTGCTCGGCACCGGCGTGCTGTTGCTTCCCTACCGCCATCCGGTCGTGCTGGCCAAGCGGCTGGCGACGATCGACGTGTTGTCGCGCGGCCGGATGCGGCTGCTCACCGTCGGCCTCGGCAGTCTGCCGGGGGAGGCGCGGGCGCTCGGGGTCGACTACCGCACCCGCGGCCGCCGCGCCGACGAGGCGATCGACGTGCTGCGGCTGCTGTGGTCGGGCGGTCCGGAGGGTGTCGGGCACCGTGGTGAGTTCTTCTCCTTCGACGATCTGTGCAGTTACCCCAAACCCCATGGCGTGAGCGAACTTCCCATCCATGTCGGAGGTTCCAGCGCGGCGGCCGCGCGTCGTGCCGGGCGGCGCGGCAACGGCTATTTCGCCGGCGGCATGCTGACCGAGGCCGAACGCGACCGGCAATTCGCGCTGGCGCGCGGGGCCGCTGCCGAGGCGGGCCGCGACCCCGCGGCTCTCGAGTACACGCGATGGGGATCGGCCGATATCTCCGCCGACCGTGCCGGACAACTCGCCGAAACCGGTGTGCATCGCCTCGTCGTCGGATTCGCCGGAGCCGAGCCGGCGCAGCAACACGATCAGATGTCGGAATTCGCCGAACGTTTCGCGATCGCACCCGCGGTGTGACGCCGGCTCACACCGCCGGTTCGTGCCGGCGCACTCGCCGCCGGCTCTCGGCCTGGGGGAGATGGCGCAGGTCGTCGTGGAAGGCGCAGCCGAGCGAATAGTCCTTGGCGTGGTACATGGCCGAATCCGCTTCGCGCAGTAGGTCGTAGATGGTGGCATCGGTGCTGCGCGGGCCGCTGCAGGCGATGCCGATGCTCGCGCCGATGGTCACCTCGGTGACCGACAGTTCGAAGGGTTTGCCGAAGGCGGCCAGCAGTTTCTCGGCCAGTACGGCCGCCTCGGCGCGGTTGGCGCCGGCCAGCACCACGAATTCGTCGCCGCCGTAGCGGGCCGCGACATCGTCGCGGTGGATGACGCGGCGGATGCGGGCGGCGGCGTTCGCGATGAGTTCGTCGCCGACCGCGTGGCCGTAGCTGTCGTTGATGGTCTTGAAGCCGTCCAGATCGAGAAACAGCAGGCAGATCGGGCGCCCGGCCCACAGTTCGCGATTGCGCGCCGGGGCGCGCAGCAACGCCGACCGATTGAGCAGGCCGGTGAGCATATCGTGGTCGGCCTGGTACTGGGCCCGGCGCTCGCTGCGCGCGCTGCGCACGATCGCGCGCTCGCTGCGCACCAGCACACCCACCAACAGCGTGGCGAGAAGTGTGGAGACCACCACCCGGTCCACCGTGCCGACCCGCGCGCCGACGGTCGGCACCAGCGAGGCGACCACCAGCGTCACCGCGATCACGCTGGCGCGCTGCCGGGACCGGTGCGGATGCACCCGGCGGGCGCCGCCGAGGGTGACCATGGTCGGATGCAGCGCCGCCAGCCCGACCATCGCATAGGCGACGAGCAGCGGCGTCAACAGCATGCGCGCGTCGAGATGTACCGAGCCGGCGGACTGCAGGTTGTAGCCGAGGTCGGCCACCAGGATCGCCAGCAGGCCGACGTGCACCAGCCGCAACGAGGTCTCCGAGCGCGACGACGTGACCACGGAGTGGGTGACCAGCGTCAGCAGCAAGGCATCGATCACCGGATAGATCGGCATGATCAGCGCCGAGGCGTCCCACTGCCGGGTGTTGTGCAGCACCGGGGAGATGAGAAAGGTCCACGAGGCGAGCAGGGCGCCGAGCGCGATCAGACCGGAATCCAGCACCAGATCGCGCTGACAGCTCGAGCGCCGCGGCCACAACCAGAGGAAGGCAGCGACTCCGACGCCGCCGTAGCCGGCCAGCGTCGCCAGATCGTCGTACGGCGGGAAGCCGCTGGCGGTGAAATCGCGCAGCAGTGTTCCGGCGGCGAACAAGACGCCGGAGAGGGCGAGCAGATACCAGGCCGCCGGCGCGGGCGGCCGATGCCGGCGCACTCCCGTCCCGATCATGGTCAGCGTCGCGACGACGACACCCAGCATCGCCGTCAGTGACAGCGCCGGGGATTCGGCGATCGCCAGGACCGCCACGATCGAGACGACGACCGTCGATAGCGCTGTGCGCCAAAGCTTTTCCGGCGGCCAGGTGCGCAGCGGCCGGATGCGGGTGGTGTGGTGGTGCTGTGTGCCGGATGTCATCAGCCCCCCTGGTCCGCGTCGTCGTTCAGGAACCGAGCCGCGTAGTAGGTTTGTGAATCCTCGACCGCGACTTCCACGTTCGCCTGTTCACCGACCGCACTGCGCAGTGCGTCGGCAAACGAGAATTGAGAATTGTTGTACGAGCAGATGTCCCAGCCGACGACCCCACCATCTGCCGCCAGGATCTGGACAACTGTACTGATCATGGCATGAAAAGCCACCCCGTGTCGCGCAGTTGGGGTAACAAGGGTGAAACCTGCATAGTAAATCGCATCGCGCTCGGCGTGTTGCGGAAACCGTGTCGCAAAATACTCCGGACTGATCCACGGCACGGTGTCCAGATGCCGCGTCAGGGTGGTGAGTCCGATCGGTTCGCCGGCCGGTGTGCGGGCCACGATCTTGTCGACCCGGGTGTCGGTCATCTCCGCGCGGAACTCGTTGCGATGCAGCACCTGCCGGGCGATCGCGCGCGCTCGCAGCGGTCCGAAAGCCTGCTCGTAGAGGTCGTGGAAGAGGTCGATCTCGGCGTCCGCGATCGCCGTCTCGATGGTGATCTCGACGCCCGGCCACGACGCCCCGGTTCCGAGGGCATCGCTCACGGACGATCCCAGCCGCTGGCTCGGTAGGCGGCCAGCACCAGCGCACACGTGTCGCGCCCGTCGGCGCGCACCGCGACGGTGGCAGTGTGGATCGGGCCGAAGCGCCCGGGCCGTGCGGTGGTCATATCGGCGAGGCTGGCGTTGATGAGATCCTCGACCTGCCCGGTAGTTTCGGCGGCGTGTTCCACGAACAGGCCCGCGCCGGAGCCGTCCGCACACAGGGTCCAGCCGATCCCGGCGGCCGCGGTGGCGCCGGGCGATCGCGCGTGCCCGAGGGCGTAGACGCAGTAGAGACGATCGCCCCAGCCGATCCGCTGGCGTACCCGCGCCGTCCGCCGCACCTGCGCCCGGGGCGGGATCACCGAGGATAATCGGATCAGATTCGCCTCTCCCACACCGAGTTCGCACAGGGCCGCGTCGAAGGCGGCCACCTCGGTAGCGCCCGTTCCCGTCGCCGTGCCGATCTCGATGGTCAGCGTCGCAGGTCCCTCGCGATCGCGATCGCGGCGGCCGAGTGGGTCGAGCGAAGTATGAGTTGTGAGCATCGTGTTCGATCCTTCCCGGGCTCACCAGTGTTGCATTTTGCAGGGCGATGTTTCTCTAAATTCTTCCTTCGAAGAGTGGCAGATCGACCCGGCGCGCGCCGCGCGGGCGGCGGACTGGCCCCGGAGATGCACTGGGGCGCGCTACGATCCGGGCACATCGTGACCCGGTCGACCGCTGGTCTTTCCGACAGGAGATCCGTATGCAGCCGCTAGCTCAGCCACCGCACCGGTTCGATTCTGCGGCGGCGGTGCTGGGGTCGGATCAGCTCCGGCTCGATGCCGCGCCCGTCGATTACGCCTTGGTCGCCGTGTATTTCGTCTTCGTACTCGGAATCGGACTGATGGCCCGCGCACGGGTCTCCTCGAGTATCGATTTCTTCCTGTCGGGTCGTTCGCTGCCGGCGTGGGTCACCGGCCTGGCCTTCATCTCCGCGAATCTCGGTGCGGTCGAGATCATGGGCATGTCGGCCAACGGCGCCGAATACGGCATGCCGACCATGCATTACTTCTGGATCGGCGCGGTGCCGGCCATGCTGTTCCTCGGCGTGGTGATGATGCCGTTCTACTACGGCTCCAAGGTGCGCAGCGTCCCGGAATTCATGCGGCGCCGCTTCGGCACCGGTGCGCATCTGGTGAACGCGCTCAGTTTCGCGGTAGCCCAGGTGCTGATCGCCGGGGTGAACCTCTATCTGCTGGGTTCGATCGTCAACGTGCTGCTGGGCTGGCCACTCTGGGTATCGGTGATCGTGGCGGCGCTGATCGTGTTGTCCTACATCACCCTCGGCGGTCTGTCGGCGGCGATCTACAACGAGGTGCTGCAGTTCTTCGTCATCGTCGCGGCGCTGCTGCCGCTCACCCTGGTCGGCCTGCATCGCATCGGCGGTGTGAGCGGATTGAAGGACCAGGTGACCGCCCGGCCCGACGGCTCCGAACAGTGGCATTCCTGGCCGGGCCACGAGCTCAGCGGTTTCTCGAACAACTTCCTGTCGGTGACGGGGATCGTGCTCGGACTCGGCTTCGTGCTGTCCTTCGGTTACTGGACAACGAATTTCGTCGAGGTGCAGCGCGCGCTGGCGACGCATTCGATCTCGGCCGCGCGGCGCACCCCGATCATCGGCGCCTATCCGAAGATGTTCATCCCGTTCATCGTCGTCATCCCCGGTATGGTCGCCGCGCTGCTGATCCCGCAGATCGCCGAGTTGAAGAACACCGGCCACGGTGACGCGACCTACAACCAGTCGCTGCTCTATCTGATGAAAGAGGTCCTGCCGAACGGACTTCTGGGCGTCGGCCTGGCGGGACTGCTGGCGGCGTTCATGGCCGGGATGGCGGCCAACATCTCCGCGTTCAACACCGTCTTCAGCTACGACCTGTGGCAGCAGTACGTGATCAAGGACAAGCCCGACGGTTACTACCTCACCGTCGGCCGCCTCGCCACCGTCGGCGCCACGGCCATCGCGATCGGCACCGCGTTCATCGCGGGCAGCTTCTCGAACATGATGGACTATCTGCAGACGCTGTTCTCGTTCTTCAACGCGCCGCTGTTCGCGACCTTCATCCTCGGCATGTTCTGGAAGCGGATGACCCCGACCGCCGGCTGGGTGGGTCTGGTGTTCGGAACGCTCAGCGCGGTGGTGGTTTTCATCCTGAACAAGGCCGAGGTGTTCCATCTGTCGGGGCAGGGCTCGAGTTTCGTCGCCGCCGGCGTGGCCTTCGTGGTCGATATGGTGCTCAGTATCGCGGTGAGTATGTGGACCGCGCCCAAACCCGACGCCGAACTGGTCGGGCTGGTGTATTCGGAGACGCCGAAGGCCCAGCTCAGCGATCCCGATGCCGCGACGCTGCCGTGGTATCAGCGACCGGTGCTGCTCGCCGGGATCGCGCTGGTCATCGTGATCGCGCTGAACATCTTCGTGGGATGAGGAAGTGACGCCATGCTTTTCGATATCCGCACCATCGTCGGCTCCCTGCTCGGGTGCTACGGCCTGATCCTCGTCGTCACCGCACTCGTCCACGACACCGCGGCCGATCGGGTGCGCACCGGCGGTTGGAACATCAACCTCTGGGCCGGGATCGGGATGCTCGTCGCGGCGGCGGCGTTCCTGCTGTGGGTGGTGCTACGCCCGGTCCGTCAGCTCACCGAAGCCGAACCGGAGCCGGCCGACACCGAGCCGCCCGCCGGCCCGTCGGAACCCTAGCGGCCCAACGCTATTCGCCCTCGCGCTCGAGTACGTCGGCCACATGCTCGGCGATGGCCATACTCGAGGTGGCCGCGGGGGAGGGCGCGTTGCGGACCGCGGTGATCGGGCCGAGGCGGTGGATGCGGAAATCGTCGACGAGGTCCCCGCCGGCGTCGACGGCCTGCGCTCGCACGCCCGACCCGGCCCGGAACACATCGTGCACGCCGATATCCGGGACATACCGTTGCGCCGCGCGCATATAGGCTCGCGCCGACAGTGAGCCGTGCACTTCACGCACCCCGGTGCGCCAGTGCCGGCGCGCCATTCGCCAGGTCCCGGGCCAGGTCGCGAGGTCGCGCAGGTCCCGCGCGGAGACCGCGGACCGGCGGTATCCCTCGCGGGCGAAGGCGAGCACCGCGTTCGGCCCCACCTCGACCTCGCCGTTCACCCGGCGGGTGAAGTGCACGCCGAGAAAGGGATACCGCGGATCGGGTACCGGATAGATCAGCCCGCGCACCAGCTCCTTCTTCTCCGACCGGGCCAGCATGTATTCGCCCCGGAACGGAACGATTCTGGGCCCCGGCCGGTCTCCGGCCAGTCCGGCCACGGTGTCGCTGTGCAGGCCCGCGCACACGATGAGCCGATCGACCACGATCGCCGCGGCGTCCGAGCCGACGCGGATGCCGTTCGAGGCGCGCGTGACGGCGGTGACCGGGAACGACAACCGGATCTCTCCGCCGGCGGCGGTGATCTCGTCGGCGAAGGCGGCCGCGATGCGCGGGTAGTCGGTGATGGCGGTGTGCGGCGAATACAGCGCGGCCAGACCCGTCGCATGCGGTTCGATCTCGCGGATCTCGCCGGCATCGATGCGCCGCAGTCCCGGCACGGCGTTGCTGCCCGCTCGTTCGGCCAGCGCGTCCATTCGCACCACGTCGTCCGGGGTGACGGCGACGACCAGTTTGCCGACCTCGTCGTAGGGCAGCTGCTTCTCGGCGCAGTAGTCGCGCAGCAGCTGCCGCCCGCGGGCACAGAGGGTGGCCTTCAGCGAGCCCGGTTCGTAATAGATTCCGGCATGGACGACTCCGGAGTTGTGCCCGGTCTGATGGACCGCGACCCGGTCCTCCTTGTCCACGACGACGACCCGGGTGCCGGGCCGGCGGCGGACGAGTTCCCGGCCGATCGCCAGTCCGATGATGCCGGCGCCGATGATGCCGACGGTCTGCTCCGGCACGCTCACTCCCACTCTCACCCGAGATCGGCCATTGCGCTCGTGGTCAATGTACGGGCGGTCTCCGGCGATCGCGTTTCCGGGGCCGATCGGGCGCCGCGGCGGTGTCGCCTACCGCCGAGACCGATTTCGCGTGAACATCGTGGCCGCCGCGAGGACACCCAGTGCGCCGAGCACGATGCCGATACTGCCCAGCCATCGTGCCGTGGTGTCGGTTTCGTGTTCCTCCGCCGCGGCGGCGGCGTGGACGTCGCCGTGGTTGTGTGCCCCGCCCGCGTGTGCCGGCGCCAATGCCAGTGTCGGAGCGGGGAATTCGGGTTCGCTGTCCCCGGAGGAGGGTTGGTCCCATCGCACGACCCGGCCGTCGGCGTAGGTCTGGGTGGCGGGCAGGGGGACGGTGTCGGCATCCGGCAGTCCGTCGGCCAGTATGGAGAACTGTTCGAACTGCCCGGCCTCGATGCCGCTGCCGGTATCCGCCATCCAGGTGACGGCGACGACCCTGTGGTTGTCGTTGCGGGTGACCTTGGTCTTCCAGCCCGGCACGGGTTCGGTTTCGGCTTCGGTCAAGGCCGGAAGCTGCACGCTCAATTGGGTGGTGGCGCTACCGGTGGCCGATTCGTTGGGTACCCGGAAGGTCAGCACCGCCGAACCGCCGCGCGCCGCGTCCGGACCGGAGACGGTGACGTGGGCGAGAGCCGGGGCGGCCGCGAGGATTGTGGCCCCCGCGGCGGCGACACCGGCGCGTGCGGTGCGGTGGAACCAGGAATCGTTCATAACGCGGTCACTCCTTCGCGAAGGGAAAACGGAGACAACCTGTGCTGATCGTGTGCACGATATCCCGGAAGGGCTGCGCCGGCGCCGATCCCGGCGGATTGCGCTGGGCGCCTTCGCTGTTCCGCCGGCGGCCCCGCGCCCGATACCCGGCAGATCACCGGATATCGGGGTGCGGGTGCCGCGTCGTCTCGCTACCTCACTTCGCGGGGAACGGGGAGTTCACCGTGGTGAAGTACTGGGCCGCGGCCAGGACCGCGACCGGGGCGGTGACCAGCAGCTGACCCGCGAGGGTGCCCAGCGCGCCGATGGCCACGATGCCGCCGAGGCAGCCCACCACCGCGGCCGGTACGAACGGGCCGAACATGCCGACGATGGTGGCCGCCGCGATGGTCGCGCCCGCGATTCCGCCCAGGACGCAGCCGATTCCGGCGCCACCGATGCCACCCACCAGGGTGCCGATGGAAGCGCCGGCGCTGAGGGTGCTGGTCATCCGGCTCCACGCGGCCTGCTCCCGGTCGTACGGGGTCTTCCACGGCGCGCTGTCCTCGAACGGCATCGCGACCGGCTGGTAGGCCGCGTGCGCGAGGTCGAACTTCGGCGTGAGGGTCGCGGTGCGGTCGTGGATCCGCGCCTCGATCGGGAAGACGAAATCGTCGACCCGGAACGAGAGCTGCGTTCCGGCCAGGACCGTGCCGTCGGCCGCCTTGACGGTGAATACGCCGTCGTCGGCCGACAGCGATCCGGCATCGGTGGAGATGACGGTGCCGCTCGGCGTGGTGGTGGCCTTGAAGCCCACCGCGCCGGCGTCGGTGGGGGCGGCGCCGGCGGTGGCCGTGCTCAGGCCCAGGGCGGCGGCGACGAGGGCGGCGGTGGCGGCGATGTTCTTGATTCCCATGGTGATGAATCCCTTTGCGGTATCAGGTAAACGAAAGTTGCTGTAGGTGTGCCGACTGCGCCGAATATGGGCATGATGCAGCCCCGGGCGACCGCAAGCGGTACGTCCTGCGTATTGCGGCGCAATCGGTGATGCCGGCCGATCGCTGTCGGCGGCTGTTACGACCCGGCCGAGCGCGCGGTCCATCGCACGGGCGACGCGGTGGTGCTCGCGTGCGCGGGAATGATGGTGCGGCGCAACCGAATTACCTCGGCCGGTGTCGTAACCGAGTGCGATTCAGGACCTCAGACGACTGCTCCCCGGCGTCGTCCCGCGATCAGGCCGAGGACGACATCGACGATCAGGAACGCGAGCAGGCTCACGCCCAGCACCGGTGCGAACCAGCCGATCCCCACAGTGACCGCGATCAGCGGCACGCTGATCCACAGCGGCGCCCGCCGCAGCACACCGCGTGCCGGTGCCCGCCCGAAGGTGAACGGGCCGTCCGCGCGGGTCGGCCGTCGTCGCCACCACATCAGATAGCCGCGTCCGATCACGGTGATCAGCGCGATCATCGTGGCCAGCAGCAGCAGTTGATTGGCGAGGCCGAACAGCATGCCCATATGCAGCGCGATGCCCCAGTTGGCGAGTTTGGCCATCAGCGGCCAGTCCGCGTAACGCAGGATGTCGGTGACATCGCCGGTCCTACCGTCCACGGCGATCGCGTCCTGGGTGTAGACCCCGGGCAGGCGGCGCTCCTTGACGGTGAAGGCGGTGGTGTCCTTCGCCGGGACGGAGATCTCGACCGGACCGTCGATGCCGTGTCCGCGGGCCACCGCGAGCACCTTGTCCGCCTGGGCGGCGCGGTCGGCGGGAACGGGCATCGACATGCCGTGGCCGGCGGTGTGTTCGGCGTGTTCGCCACCGGCCGGCATCGACGGCATCGGTGCACCCGGCAGCGCCGTGTCGACGACCGGCGTGGTCCAGCTCAATTGCTGCCGCAGCGACGTGATGTGCTGCCCCGCGTGCAACGACCAGGTCAGGCCCGTGGCCGAGAGGAACAGCAGCGGCAGCAGAATCCACACGCCGACCGTGGCATGCGCACCGACGCTGCGCGGGCGACCGGCCTTCGACCGGTCCGGCCACAGCAGCCGCCGCAGCGAGCCACGGGAGCGGCGCAGCCACATCACCACACCGGCCAGCGCGATGATCCACATCCACGAGGCGGCCATCTCGCTGTAGAGCCGGCCCACATCGCCGAGATGCAGGTTGCGATGCAGCACATCGATCCAGGTGCGCATGGGTAGCGCGCCCGTACTGCCGTACACGACGCTGTCGCCCACGGACGTCGCGGTCGCTGGGTCGACGAAGACGGCGCGGCGCTCGGATTCACCGAGGCTCGGATCGGTGAAGATCACGCGGGTGGTGTCGCCCGCGAGCTGCGCCGGGTCGACGGCGACCAGCGCGAGTCCCGGTTCGGCGGCCACACCCGCCGCGATCTGCTCCGACAGCGGCCGCGCCGGGCCACTCGAATCCACATGCAGCAGATCCCGATTCACGATCGACTCGAGGCTGGGGGCGACCGCGTACAGCGCCCCGGTCACCGCCGCGATCAGGATGAACGGCGCGACGAAGACGCCGGCATAGAAGTGCAGCCGCATGGCCAGCGCCTGCACCGCTCGTGCGGTGCCGGACCCAGACGGTCGCGACCGATCGGCCGAACCGGGTGGTGACTGCTGCGCCGCCTCGGGCGGCGACTTCTCCGGCTGCGGCGGCTCGGTGCCGGCAGCCGGAATATCGGTGATGCTCACTGGTAGTGCTCCTGTTCGAGGGCACCCACATGGCTGTGCGCGAAAACCGCGTGGCTCGCAACCGTATCCGGGATCGGCGTGGTCTCGGGTTCCGCCGCACTGGGACTGTGGCGGTACCCGCTTCCGAGTCAGCCGAATACGCGCCGGGACGACGCGGTTCGGATTCACCCGCAGAGTCTCGGTGCGGACGATACGCCGCCCGATCCCGCGGTCGAAGCACCCGAAATGCTGCGCCGGTTGCCCGGAACGCACTGTCGGCGAGAAGGATTCGCGAATGTGGGTGATGAGATGTATCAGCAGGACGCAGCGAGCGGGGGTCCGCGAGTGCGGAAGGTCTCGGTGGGGAAGATCCGCAGGATCACCCGGTCGCGGTGAACGCTGCGCGGAAGAATCGGTTCGTCGACGGCCGGGAGGCTGACCGGGACGGGCAGCGCCCGCACGACGGTGGTGCCGATCCGGTAGGCGGCCTCGGCGCCGAGAATGACGACGGCGGCGCACACCGCGCCGACCAGGTGAGCGCCCAGCATGGCGGGCGTCCACAGCGGCATATCGTGCATCTGCGCCATATCGGCCGACATCACCAGATGGCCGATCAGCTGCCCGCCCCACAGGGCCGCGACGAGTCCGACGGCGGTGGTGCGCAGTGGCGCCAGCCCCGCGACGAGCGCGCCGACCACGGTGGAGGCGGCCACGAGCAGCATCAAGGTGCTGGACTGCACCGGCATCCCGCCCGCCGCCCATCCGTGCGCGGCGATCGACAGGGCGCCCGATACGGATCCGGCCGACGCGCCCCGCAACCGCGCCACCGCGGCCCGACGCGCACGCGTCGACACCTGGGCGCGGGCCGATGCGCGGCCGGACGGGGGAAACACGAGCTGAATGATAGCCGACCGCTTCGAAGCGAATTCACAGATACGTTCGACTCTTCCCGCGTGGAAGCTCCGCGGAAACACGATCGGCCCGGGAGTCGAAACTCCCGGGCCGATCGGTGCCGGTGAACTCAGTCGCCCGTGACGTCCATTTCGGTCAGCGGCTTGCGCAGCAGCTTGCCGGTGGCGTTGCGAGGCAGCTCGTCGAGGAAGATCACCTCGCGCGGCACCTTGTAACGCGCGAGGTTCGCCTTGACGTAGTCCTTGATCTCCTGGGCGTCGCGCTTGGAGTCGGGACCCGGCACGACGAAGGCGCGCAGGCGCTTTCCGAATTCCTTGTCGTCGACACCGACGACCGCCGCCTCCTGCACGTCGGCGCGATCGGCGATGAGGTGCTCGACCTCCTGCGGGAAGACGTTCTCGCCGCCGGAGACGATCATGTCGTCGTCGCGGCCGTCGATGAACAGCAGCCCGTCCTCGTCGAAGTGCCCGACGTCGCCGCTGGACATCATGCCGTCGATGGTCTCCTTGGTGCGGCCGTCGGTGTAGGCCTTGAAGGAGTGCGCGTTCTCGATGAAGATCGTGCCGGTGACGTTCGGTTCGGTGATGCGCTTGCGGTTCTCGTCGAACAGCGCCAGCCGGATCCCGAGGGGCGGGCGTCCCGCGGTGCTCGGCGACTTGCGCAGATCCTCCGGACTCGCGACGGTGATCAGCGCGCATTCGGTGGAGCCGTACACGTTGTAGAGGACGTCACCGAAGTAGTCGAGGCTGCGCGTCACGACGTCCGGCGGGATCGCCGAGCCCGCGGCGAAAATCATCCGCAGCGAGGACATGTCGTACTTGGCGAGCGTCTCGGGCGGCAGGTCCAGCATGCGCTGCAGCATGGTCGGCACCACCACCAGCGACTCCGCCTTGTACTTGTCGATGTTGGCGAGCGTCTTCTCGGGATCGAACCGGCGCTGCTGGAAGATCATCCGGTTGCCGAGCGAGAGCCCGAGGGTGAACTGCGAGAGCCCGGTGGCGTGGAAGACCGGCGCCGCGACGACCATGGAACCGTTGCGCGGCAACGGAATTCGATCCAGGAACTGCGCGGAGATGAACGGGCTGACCTTGTCGCGCGGCGCGCCCTTCGGGGTGCCGGTCGTGCCGGAGGTCAGAATCACCATGCCGCCCGGCTTCGTCGGCGCGCTCACCGCATCGGGGGACTGGCCCTCGCGCAGCGAATCGACGGTCGGGATCGAAGGATCGACGTTGTCGGACTCGTCCACCCAGGTCAGGATGCGGGGGATCTCGTCGGGAATGGCGCTCATCAGGTCGAAGAACTCGCTGTCGTGCAGCACCAGTTTGACCTGCTCGCGCGTGGCGACATCGGCGAACTGCGGTTTCGCGAAGCCGGTGTTCATCAATACCGCCCGCACACCGAGCTTGCCGGTGGCGGCCAGGCTCAGCACCATGCCGCGGTGGTCGCGCGCCAGCAGCGCCACCACATCACCCTCGCGCAGACCGTGTGCCGCCAGGCCGCGAGCCAGCTGGTTGGACTGCTCGTTGACCTCGGCGAAGGTCAGCTCGCCCCGCTCGTCCAGCAGCGCCGCGGACTTCGGATTGGTCTTCGCGGCGTGCATGATCACGCCCGCGAAGGGTCCGAACCTGGTGACGTTGAGCGCCGAGCTGACCGCATGGTCCGGTCGCAGCGGGCTGAACAGCCCGCGTTTGCGCATGACGTTGACCCCCAGAGCCAGATCTCCGGCCTTTCGGAGGGCAGTGCTTGCTGACGGAAGGACAGCTGACATAGGTACAACCTTCCGCGGATTCCGCCAGGCAGGCGGGACCGCAACATCGAGATCCAGTGCCTGCCAACCCTAGCAAGCAGGGGCACGCGGGTGTGGTTCGCGTCTCTGTAACCGACGGTACCGTACAACTGGTCGGGTGACCGGTTATGTGATCTGGTATTCCACCAGTGCCCGGCGCAGCAGCTTGCCGGTGGCGTTGCGCGGCAGATCGTCGAGGAACACCACGTCACGAGGCACTTTGTAGCGGGCCAGGGTGCCCTTGACGTAGGCCTTGATCTCGTCCGGATCCAGGGTCGCGCCGGGCTCGGGCACGACGAAGGCGCGCAGGCGTTTGCCGAATTCCACGTCGTCCACGCCGACCACCGCGGCGTCGAAGATGTCCGCCCGCTCCAGCAGTAGGTTCTCGACCTCCTGTGGGAAGACGTTCTCGCCGCCGGAGACGATCATGTCGTCGTCGCGGCCGTCGACGAACAGCAGCCCGTGCTCGTCGAAGTGGCCGACGTCGCCGGAGGACATGTAGCCGTCGATGATCTGCTTGTGCCGACCGTCGGTATATCCCCCGAAGGGTGCGCCGGACCGAATGAATATGCGCCCCTTGACATTCGCGCCGTGCACACGCTTGCCGCTCTCGTCGAACAACGCCACCTCGCAGGTGACGGGCGCGCGGCCGGCCGTACCCGGGGCGAGGGCCAGATCGGCCGGCTGGGCGACCGTCGCCACCGCGCATTCGGTGGAACCGTAGAGGTTGTAGAGCACCGGGCCGAACGCCTCGGTGGCGCGCACGGTCAACTCCGGGGACAGCGCCGATCCCGCCAGCACGATGGATCGCAGTGAGGACAGGTCGTACCGCTCGCGCACGGCCGGATCGAGTTCGACCATCCGATGCAGCATCGTCGGCACCGCAACCAGCAGGTCGACCTCGTGTTCGGCGATCAGGGCCAGGGTCCGCTCGGCGTCGAAGCGGCGCATCATCACCGTCGTCGCGCCCAGCGCGGTGGCGATCAGCCAGGTGGCCTGGCCCGTGCTGTGGAAGATCGGCGACACGATGAGCATCGTGCCCTGCGCCGGGAACGGGATCCGATCGGTGATCTGTGCCGAGGCGATCGGCGAAACCGCCTCCCGGGGAGCGCCTTTCGGCAGGCCGGTGGTGCCGCTGGTGAGGATCACGAAGCCGCCCGGCTTGGCCGGCAGCGGCAGCTCGGTCGGTGGATGGGCCGCGATCAATTCCTCGATCGTTATTGCGCCCGTGGGCAATTCGGCGCCGTCGTCGACCCAGGTGATCACCCGCGGCAGCTCCGGCGGCAGCGCGTCGAGCAGGCCGACGAATTCACTGTCGTGCAGCACCACCTTCACGTGCTCGCGCTCGCAGACCTGCGCGAACTGAGGTTTCGCGAAGCCGGTGTTCATCAGCGCCAGCCGTGCCCCGGCCTTCCCGGCGGCCGCCATCGCCAGCAGCAGTCCGCGATGATCGCGCGCGAGAATGCCGATCACCGTTCCGGGTTCGACGCCGAGCGATTGCAGGCCGCGGGCCAGCCGCGTGGAGTTGTCGTCGAGTTCGCGGAAGGTCATACTCCCGTGCTCGTCGACCAGCGCGGGCCGCTGCGGCCACATCCGCGCGGCATGCCGGACCATCGTCGCCTGCGGTCCGAGCCGGCGCCCCTCCTTCGCCGACAACACCGTCTCACCCAGATTGCGCGGGTCGATCAAACCGCGCTCCCGCAGCACATTCAGCGCCCGCACGGCCTCGGTCACCTCGACCGCCTTGCGCTGCACCCCCTGCAGAATCGACCCGATACCGACGCCCACGTCAACCACCTCCACACGACCCGATCGCGTGCTGGGGACGGTAGCAGCCGCAAGTGTGACTTGGTACACACTTCCGGTCAACAGCTTGGCCTCGATTGTGGGTGGCGACGTGTGACGCACGCCATAGCGTCGGGTGTCATGTTTCGCGCGCCGGCGGTGTCCCGAGAGCATGACCGAACACAACACACACCACAGGATCGTCGTCATCGGTGGCGGTTACGCCGGAACGGTTGCCGCCAACCATCTGCGGATTCGTACCGATGTCCATATCACGCTGGTCAATCCGCGTCCGGAATTCGTCGATCGGGTCCGGCTGCATCAGTTCGTGGCCGGTACCGGTGCCGCCACGGTCGACTACGGCACGCTGCTCGGTGCGGGCATCGAATTGGTCGTCGACAGAGCTACGCGCATCGACACGGCAGCCCGGGTCGTCCGGCTGGCGTCGGGCCGCGCCGTGGACTACGACCACGTCGTCTACGCGGTCGGCAGTGCGTCTGCGATACCGTCGTCGGTGCCCGGCGCGGCCGAACTCGCCTTCCCGGAATGCCGAACTTGCGGATGGACGCGGTCAACTGCAACAACGCGCCCGCCATCGCCGCCTACGCCGACGACCACCTGGTAGGCGTCTACCTACTCGAAGTCGTCGACGGCAGAATCGCCAACTTCTACGCCATCCGCAACCCTGACAAACTCGCCACGCTGGGGGTACGTCGCCGGATCAGTCGATAGCGATCGAGCGGGGACGGCGATCACCCGCACCCGTGCAATCCGCGGATGCATCGACGCACCACGCCAGACCATTGTTGCCAACGAATTGGCCTCGGTTGTGGAACCGCGTCGCTAGTAATTCGCCGGCGTGGTTATCTCGGATATGTCTACGCGCTACCCGTTCGAGAGGAGTGGATATGCGTTCGGAAGAAGGTCGTATCGACGTTCCCGGCGGGCGCGTCTGGTATCGGTCGCTCGGCGAGAACGGAACTCCGCTCCTGTGCCTGCACGGGGGGCCGGGCTTTCCGCACGATTATCTGGAGGCGCTGGCGCAGATAGCCGGTGAGCGCCGGGTCGTCTTCTACGACCAGCTCGGCTGCGGCAATTCCGATCGGCCGAGCGATACCTCGCTGTGGACCGTGGACCGGTTCGTCGCGGAACTCGTGGCCGTGCGTGCGGCGCTGGGCTTGGAGCGCGTCCATCTGCTCGGCAATTCGTGGGGCGGGATGCTGGCCCTGCAGTACACGCTCGACCGGCAGCCGGCACTGGACAGTCTGGTGCTGGTCGGTGCTCCGGCAAGTATGCCGCGGTGGTCGAGGGACTGCGCGGAACTGCTCGAGGAGGAGCCGGCCGAGGTGCGAGAGACGATCCGGCGGCACGAGGCGAGCGGGTTCACCGGGTGCCCGGAGTATCAGGCCGCGACGCTCGGCTTCTATCGCAAGCATGTGTGCCGGCTGCGGCCGTGGCCGGTCGGGCTCGAACGTGCTTACGCGGCAGCGGGTTACGAGGTTTACCACACCATGATCGGACCCAGCGAGTTCACCGTGACCGGTTCGTTGAAAGAGTGGGACGTCACCGAACGGCTGGGGGAAATCGGCGTGCCCACCCTGTTGATCGGCGGCCGGCACGACGAATGCCGTCCGGCGCATCTCGAGGATATGCGCCGCCGCATCCCCGGCTCGCGAATGGTGACCGTCGAGGACGCCTCGCACCTGTGCTTCGCCGAGCAGTGGGACGCGTTCCACGCCGAGCTGACCGGCTTCCTCGCCGAGGTGGAAGGCAGGCCGGCCCAGCCGACGGCGTGAATCGACCTCGGTCCTTCGCTCGGGGTGACCTCCAGCGCCTCGAACGGGACCTACGGCACGGGATCGGGAACCGTCAGCGCCCTACCGTCGAAGGTGTACACCGAGGAGCGGCAGTGCCGCAAGGGAGGATGACACCATGAACTGGCCGACCGCCGCAGTCCTGATCGCTCTCCTCTTCACGATCATGGTCATCGTGACGACCTACCTGACCGGCCGCTTCTCCAAGCGGTAACCGGCCGTCGGCCGGTCCGGTGTAGGGCCGATCGGTGAACCGGTGCGAGTCGGACCCCCATCGGTTTTCCGTTGTCCCGCAACCTACTTCAGCTGCGCGCTGCTCAGCTCCAGCACCCGCCGGGCCACGATCAGCTGCTGAATCTGCTGCGTGCCTTCGACGATGACCAGAATCTTTCGGCTCAACGACTGCGACAGCAATGAGCGCAAAGATCGTGTTCAGCGGGTCGCTGCGGTGTTCACCCCTCTGATGGCCATCGGACCGAAGATGTCGTCGTTGTCGCGAATCAGTGCGGTGAACCGGTCACCGACTTGTCTTGTGGGATATACCTTCTCGGCGGTGCCGTCGACGGCGTTACACGTATGCAGCATCGCGGCCTCGATTTCGCCGCGGCCGAAGTCGTCGATCGCCAAGCGGATCGAATCACACCGTGGTGCCACTGAGCTGGAAAGAAGGATCGCCGATACAGCACCTGGTGGTCCTGAGTGCTGCGCCGCATTGGGACGGCGGATCGTGGTTGTCGCTGTGTGCGGTGGTCTTTGTCGCCGGCTCTCGGGTTGACGCGAAAGCGATCGGATAACGTGGGTGGATGCGGAGCGTTGAGCGTCCTTCGCGGGTGATTTTCCTCAACGGCACGTCGTGCGCGGGAAAGACCACGTTGGCGCGGGCCATCCAGGATGAGAGTGACGTCCCGTTCGTCTACTGGGGGATCGACACCCTGTTCAGTCTGGTGCCGCCGAACTGGGGTGGTGGGCGCGACGGCCGGCTTAGTCGCGACGGTTTCTGGTACGACCGGACTGGCCAGGATGCAGACGGTCATTCGGTGCTGGTCGTCCGTTACGGCCAGGTCGGGTACCGCATGCTGCGGTCGGGGTGTGCTGCGGCTGCTGAATTCGCTCGGGGTGGTGATCATCTGGTCATAGACGAGATGTTGCTTTCCCCGGATCTGCTGCCGATATGGCTGGATGAATTGGCCGGCCTGGATGTTCAACTGGTCGGTGTCACCTGTCCGCTCGCTGTCGCCGAGCAGCGGGAACTGGTTCGTGGCAAAACGATCGGGTTGGCGCGAGGCCATCTGGCCACAGTGCACGATCACGGTTTCCCCTACGACGTGATTGTCGACACGACTACTGCGACGCCCGCCGAACTGGCCCGAGTTGTACTGCATCGAGAGCAGACTGCCGGCCAGTGACGTTGTTTGGCCGTGGTGGTGGTCGGTATGCGTACATGGGTGGGCGAATGCCCATCACGTAGTGACGCGTAGCGCCCTCGAGGCTGGAGGGGCGCGGGAACACAATGCAGGGCCGACCACCACCAGGGCCACGCGGCCGAAGGACGCCCACGTCGGTAGACCGCATCGGCGGGACCTCGGCAAGGTAACTGGTCTTTTGACCAGCGATTATGTCGATTTTTGTTTGCTTTTTGTGTTTCGTTGCTACCAGGGGGTGGTAGCCATCGATCGGGTCGGGAATCAGAAAGAATCCATTTGAAGGAGATGAGGACGATGGGTTCATTCGGACTCGATACCAGTGTCGCCTTTACTGCCGCTCTGCGGTGGATTGAGCTGATGTTCGGAATCGACCTCGGCGTCCACTGACGGCGGCGTGTGACAGGTTGCTGACCGCCGGTAGCTCACTACCGGCGGTCAGTCCTTTGCCGGGCCGGTTTCCCGGCTTATCCGGCTTCTGTTCCAACCCCGCCTTGGAAAACGCCGGAGGTGAAAGAACCGGTGCGAGTGATGAAGCGAACCCGCACCGGGTTTTCCGTTGTCCCGCAACCTACTTCAGCTGCGCGCTGCTCAGCTCGAGCACCCGCCGCGCCACGATCAGCTGCTGGATCTGCTGCGTGCCTTCGAAGATGTCGAGAATCTTCGAGTCACGGCTCCACTTCTCCAGCAGGGTGCGCTGGGAGTAGCCCACCGCGCCGGCCAGTTCGACGGCCTTCAGGGTCACGTCGGTGCCCATGCGCCCGGCCTTGGCCTTGGACATGGAGGCTTCGAGGGAGTTGGGCTTCTTGTTGTCGGCCATCCACGCCGCGCGCAGGGCGAGCAGGTAGGCGGCTTCCCAATCCGATTCCATGCGAAGGAATTCCGCCGCGGCGGCGGACTGGTTGTTGGCGGGGATGTCGTAGGAGATCTCCACGCCGGACTCCTCGAGGATCTTGCGCAGTTCCTCGAGTGCGGCGCGGCCGACGCCGATGGCCATCGCGGCCACCAGCGGGCGGGTGTTGTCGAAGGTCTGCATGACCCCGGCAAAACCCTTCTCCACGTTGACTTCCGGGCTGCCGAGGATGTTGTCGGCCGGAATGCGGCAATCCTCGAGGCGCAGTTCGGCGGTGTCGGAGGCCTTGATGCCGAGCTTGTGCTCGAGGCGAGCTACGGTGAGGCCCTTGGCATCTCGCGGCACCACGAACGACTTGATCGCCGCGCGGCCCTTGGACTTGTCCACCGAGGCCCACACCACGATGTGGGTGGCGCGCGAGCCGGCGGTCACGAAGATCTTGGTGCCGTTGAGGACCCACTCGTCACCGTCGAGCACCGCGGTGGTCGACACGGCCGCGGAGTCCGATCCGAAGGACGGTTCGGTGATGGCCATCGCCGCCCACACCTTGCCGAAGCGCTCCAGCTGCTCGTCGGTGGCGACCGCCGCGATCGCGGCGTTGCCCAGTCCCTGGTAGGGGATCGACAGCATCAAACCGACGTCGCCCCAGCAGGTTTCGAGCGCATTCAGCAGAGCCGACATGTTGCCGCCGTTGCTGTTGCCGAGCAGTTCGGTGGAGTGGCTGTCGGCGGCCTCCTCACCGGACTTGGCCTTGCGGCCGCCGGTGGCGCCGGAGATGTCCTGGGTGCCGGAGTCGGCCAGGCCCTCCACCATGGCTGCCATGGTGTCGAGCTCCACCGGGTATTCGTGCTCGCCCAGGTCGTACTTGCGCGAGATGGGGCGGAAGATCTCGGCGGCGACCTGGTGGGCCTGGTTGGCGCTGGCCCGCAGCTTCTTGGGGAGTTCGAGATTGATCATCGGAATGTCTCCATCAATACGGTTCAGGGGGTCGAGGAGACCCGGATCAGATCAGGACCACACCTTCGGCGACGCCGATCGCCCGCAGATCGCGGTACCAGCGCTCGACCGGGTGTTCCTTGGTGTAGCCGTGGCCGCCGAGCAGCTGCACGCCGTCCAGGCCGATCTGCATGCCCTTGTCGGTGGCGAACTTGCGGGCCAGCGCCGCCTCCCGGGAGAAGGACAGCCCCTGCTCCGCGCGTGACGCACCCCGCAGAGTCACGAGCCGCAGGCCGTCGAGTTCGATGGCGATATTGGCGACCATGAACGCCACCGCCTGCCGGTGCGCGATCGGCTCGCCGAACGCCTCGCGCTCCTTCACATACGGCTTGACGTAGTCCAGTACGGCCTGGCCGGTGCCGACCGCGAGCGACGCCCAGCCCAGGCGGGCCAGCCGCACCGCGTCGGCGTATTCCTCGGCGCGCTGGGCGGCGTCGCCGTCGCCCAGGATGGCCTCGGCCGGAACCGCGACGTTGTCCAGGATCAGCCGGCCCAGACCGGCGGCGCGCAGGCCCATACTCGGATCGGCCTCGATCACCACACCCGGCGTATCCGATTCGACGATGAAAAGCGCGGGGCGGCCGTCGATTTCGGCACCCACGATGAACAGCTCGGCGTCGGCGGCGGCCGGAACCAGGCTCTTGACGCCGTTGATCCGGTAGCCGCTGGGGGAGCGGGTGGCCTTGGTCTGCAGCGCGAACGGGTCGAACAGTGCCCGCGGCTCGCTGATCACGACCGAGGACTGCGGCACGTTCTCACCCGTGAAGGCGCCCAGGTAGGTCTGCTGCTGTGCGTCCGAACCCCACTGCGACAGCGCGACGGCCACACCCGACGGGGCCAGAATCGGCAGCGCCAGGCCCATATCTCCGTGCGCGAGCGCCTCCGCGACCAGCGAGTTGGTGACCGCGCCGCGCTCGGTGGCCGCACCCTCGAGCTCCTCGGGCACGTTGATCAGCGTGATGCCCAGTTCGGCGGCGCGCTCGAGCAGATCCTTGGGCGCCTGGGCCGCGCCGTCGGCCTCGTAGGCCGCCGGGCGCAGGATCTCCGCGGCGAATTCGCGCACCGTCTCGACGATCATCTGCTGCTCGTCGGTGGGGGTGAGGTCGAAGTAGTCCTTACTGCGGGACTCGTTGGCAGGCAAGCGCTTCGGTTTACCGCCACCGGATACCTTGCCGAATGCGCGGGTGGCTGCGCCGAGCGTGCGGAAGCCGGTCTTGGTGCCCTCGTAGGTCAGCCGTTCGATGGGCTTGCGCAGGTTGTACTTCTCGGCCAGTTCGGAACCGGTAATGGTCGTCATGACCCGCATGGCCGCGCCCATCCAGTCACGCTTGACCGGGTTGAGGCCGACGGCGGAATCCGGACGTCGCTCCGTTGCGGTGTCTCGAGTGCTCATAGTCACCAGTCTTCTCGGGTATGGGTTTCGGGTGATCGGGTCCCAGGATCTTACTTGCGAGTAAGTCTATCTTACTCCAGAGTAAGAAGGCAGTCGAGTGCCGATCGGTCTGTATCGATTCTCATACCCCGGCGATGTCGCGACGATCGAAAATCGGCAGCGAAGCGACCACGAAGACAGCCGCGGCCACCACGAGCCACAGATAGCCCGGCCGCAGTCCCGCGCCCATCGGGCCGTCGGACAGCGCCTGTTCGAACGGCGACCACCGGCCCCACGGGCGCACCGCGTCGACGATCTTCGACGCCGCGTACAGCACATAGGCGGCCACCGCGGCCACGCTCGCCACCGCGACCGCGACCAGGCGGCGACCGGAAGCGGCGCCCACCGCCAAGGCCAGCCCGCCGAACGGCGCGGCCAGCGCGATCATGGCGATCGATCCCGTCGCCGCGGCCCCGACGCCGATATGCATCCCGAATATCGCCGAGAACACGACAACGGAGGCGAAAAGCACGGTGCCGAGCACCACCAGGCCGGTGAGCAGCACCGCGACCTGTTCCTGCACGAGCCGCACCGGCGTCACCCGCGTCACCAACAACACCTCGAGGGTCCCGGACTCCTCCTCCCCGGCGATCGCGCGGGCGCCGCGCGAGACCGAGAAGACCAGGAACAGAATGGGCAGCATGATGCTGTAGAGCTCGGTGTTGAGAAAGCCTGTGCCGGTGAGGA
Source organism: Nocardia sp. 852002-20019_SCH5090214 (assembly GCF_001665865.1). Lineage (NCBI taxonomy): Bacteria > Bacillati > Actinomycetota > Actinomycetes > Mycobacteriales > Nocardiaceae > Nocardia > Nocardia sp. 852002-20019_SCH5090214. The sequence continues at coordinate 43,463 of NZ_LZMK01000008.1, forward strand.
AGTCCTCGATCCCGAGCAGCTTCCGCAATGCCGGCGGGTAGTTGTCGACCATCTGCCGGAGCCCGGGGATGTTCGATATCGACGGCCACAGCGCCGATTCCAGCAGTACCAGCGCGACGATCCCGAGGCTCCAGCCGATCAACCCGCGCCGTTGGTCACGCAGGCATTTGACGAACACCGTGCTGAACATCAGCTGTCCTGTCCGTAGTAGGTGAGGAAGACCTCTTCGAGATCGGGTTCGTGGCTGATCACGTCGACCACCCCGTAGGGTGCGACGAACTTCAGGAGTTCGGCCGTCGAGCCGTCCACCTCGACGTGCAGCACCGGACCGGCGCCGCTCACCGATCGCACCCCGCCGACGGCGGCCAGCAGCTGCGGTTCCGGAGGTGTGGAGGCGAAGGTGAGGTCGAGCCGCCGCAGCGATTGTGCCGCCAGTGCCGCGACCGACCGGACTTCGACCAACCGGCCCCGCCGCAGAATCGCCACCGTGTCGGCGACCGCCTGCACCTCCGACAGCACGTGCGAGGACAGGAATACGGTGCGCCCGGCGTCGCGGGCCTCACGCAGCAGAGTCAGGAATTCTCGCTGGACCAGCGGATCCAGCCCTTGGGTCGGTTCGTCGAGCACGAGTACGTCCGGTTCGCCCATGAATGCCTGCACCAGCCCGACCTTCTGCCGATTGCCGTGCGACATCGCCGAGATTCGAGCCGATGTGTCCAGGTTCAGGCGTTCGGCCAATTCGCGGGGAACCGCCGGATCGACGTCGCCGCGCAGCCGGGCCAGGTAGGTCAGATACCGCTCGGCGGTGAGATTCGGATAGGCGACGAATTGGCCGGGGAGATAGCCGATATGGCGCTGGGCGGCCGATCGGTCACGTCCGACGTCCGCGCCCGCGACCGTCACCGAACCGCGGCTCGGACGCATCAGGCCGACGAGTATCCGAACGGTCGTCGTCTTACCGGCCCCGTTGGGTCCCAGGTATCCGAAGATCACTCCGGGCGGAACCTCGAGGTCCAGGTCGAGCAGTGCCGGCGTGTGACCGTAGAACTTGGTCAGGCCGCGCATCGCGAGCATCGGTGGCATGGTCCCAGACTGCGCGGCCGGGGCCGGACAGAGCAGAGCCCTGCGAACCCGTGGGGACGGACTTATGTCACCCGCGCAGCGCCTCGAGTACGGAGTCGTGCAGCAGTCCGTTGGTGGCGACCGCGCTGCCGTGATGCGGTCCGGGGGTTCCGTCCAGGGCGGTGAAGCGGCCGCCGGCCTCGCGCACGAGCACATCGAGCGGCGCGAGGTCCCACAGCGAGACCTCCGGTTCGGTGGCGATATCGAGCGCGCCCTCGGCGAGCAGGCAGTAGCCGAAGAAGTCGCCGTAGCCGCGGGTGCGCCACACCTGATCGGTCAGGTCGATCAACTGCTCACGCAGCCCCAGGTCTCGCCAGCCGGACAGGCTGGAGATCGCGAGACTGGCCGAATTCAGCCCGCCGACCTCGGAGACCGTGATCGGCTTCGGCTCCCCGTCCTCGAAACGGGTCCACGCGCCGGAACCCGTTGCGGCCCACCAGCGTCGGCTCAACGCGGGCGCGCTGACGACGCCGACGACCGGAACGCCGTCCTGCAACAGCGCGATCAGACTGGCCCACACCGGAACTCCGCGCACGAAGTTCTTGGTGCCGTCGATCGGATCGATCACCCACTGCCGTCCGATGAACTCGGCCTCACCGCCGAACTCCTCACCGAGCACGGCGTCGTGCGGACGCCGCTCGATGAGAATGTCGCGCAGCGACCGCTCCACCGCCAGATCCGCGTCCGAGACCGGGGTCAGATCCGGTTTGCTGTTCACCTTCAGGTCGAGGGCGCCGAAACGATCACGGGTGATCGCATCGGCCGCATCGGCCAACAGCAGGGCAAGGTCGAGATCGCCGGCATGATCGGTCACACGGCCACCGTAATGGGCGGACCCGATCGGAGCCATTCGCGGTCTCGCCGGGGCCACGAGCTACTGCTGCGGATTCCAGACCGCGGGCCAGTCCTTACCGCGGAAGGCCGCATCGATGCCGCCGTCGCAGAAGATCACCGAGCCCACGAAGAAACCGGCCTTGTCCGACAGCAGGAAGGCCGCGAGGTCGGCGATCTCCTCCGGCCGACCGGGCCGCCCGATCGGGGTCATGGCGAGGAACTGCTTCATGCCCTCCCCGGTGAGCGCGTCCTTGCTGCCCTCCTGAGTCATCGGGGTGTCGATGATGCCGGGCGCGATGGCGTTGAGGCGGATGCCGTCGGCGATGTACTCCGCCGATTTCGTCCGCGCGTACCAGGCCAGGGCCGCTTTCGTCGCCGGATAGGCCTGGATCGCGCCCAGGTCGCCGAACGATTCGGCGATGCCGCGGGCGCGTTCCTCGTCGCCGGCCAGGCAGGCGTCGGTCAGTTCCACCGGCCAGAGTGGTTGTGTCGTCGTGGAATTCGACGACACCAGTACCACCGAGGCGTTGCCGGACTCGCGCAGCAGCGGCCGCAGCCCCTCCAGCAGCGCGATCGCGCCGAAGTAGTTCACCGACACCACGAGCCCACCGGGCCGCCCGGTCGCGGCGGCGACACCGGCGAAGGGCAGGAATCCGTCCAGCCGGCCCGCACTGATCCGGAAGACCTCGGCGACCGCGTGCGCGCGTCCCTCGGCCGTGCCCAGATCGGCGGTCACCTCGGCGTCGCGCAGATCGACCCCGATGACCCGGTGCCCTTCCTTCTCCAGGTGGGCGGCGACGGCCGCCCCGATCCCCGACGCGCTCCCGGTTACGGCGATGGTCCCCATCGACCCTCCTGTTTCGGCTGGATGAAACCACGAATCAGATATTCGAATCGAGGCTAGTTGTGGGCTCCCGTCGTGTGGAGGGTCGTTCCACTGAGCGGGCCCGGCCGAGCGTCTGTGACCGGCCCATGCCACCGCGAGCCGTTGTTCACGCCGCGACCCGCGCCGCAGCCAAAGCGCTCGCCCACCAATGCAATTGGTCGAGCATTCCCGCTGCCGCCGCCTCGGATTCGCCCGGTGCGGTCCACCGTCCCTCGGCGTCGAACTGCTGGTAGTACCGGGGGAAGGACACATAGTCGCGGATCGTGTGCGCGTTCAGCTCGGCGAACACCTGCCGCAGGTGAGCGATGGCGTTCAGCCCGCCACTCGCCCCGCTGTAGCCCACGAAGCCGATCGCCTTGCGGTCCCACTGCGTGTAGTGCCAGTCGATCGCCGTCTTGATCGAGGCCGGGTAACTGCTGTTGATGTCGGGCGTGACGATGACGATCGCATCCGCGGCATCCAGACGCCGGGTCAGATCGACCATGCCGGCGGGCCGCGGCGGATTCGGTTCCATTCGCGGGGGAACCGCCGGCAGTGCGACGGGCAGATCGGCAACGGCGAGATCGATGAGGTCGACCTCGAATCCGTCGTGCCGTCGGGCCTGTTCGGCGAACCACTCACCGACCACCGGCCCGAAGCGGCCCTCCCGGACGCTGGCGATGACAACTGCGAGCCGCATTGTGCTGCTGGACATTTCGGATCTCCTTCGGAAAGCGTCGTTCGCTGTCGTCGACTCTGCCGTCCGGGCGTGAGGCCAGGGAGCCCGCTGCGAGGGTGGTAGTGAGAGGGATACCCTCGGCGCGCCCCGCGCTGTTAGCGTCGATCTGTGAGCGATAACGAGCTGGGGCTTTTCCTGCGTACTCGGCGTGCGGCGGTCACCCCCGCCGAGGTCGGGCTTCCGGCCGGGCCCCGCCGCCGCACCCCGGGGCTGCGCCGCGCCGAACTCGCGACACTCGCCGGAGTCAGCGTCGAATATCTGATCCGGCTGGAGCAGGGCCGAGACCGGCATCCGTCGGCGAGCGTGCTGTCCGCATTGGCCGATGCCCTTCGATTGAGCCCGAGTGAGCGCGTCCAGCTGCATCGGCTGGTCAAATCCGCCGATCCCGGATTCAGCTGTACGGGCGGCGCGCTGCCCAATCGCCTGGTCCGGGCCGCGGTGCAGACCATTCTCGACCGTCTCGCACCGGCGCCCGCGGCCGTCTTCAACCGCCTCGGTGAGGTTTTGAGCTGCACCGATGGCTATCGCGCGCTGGTCGGCGGCACCGGCCTGCTCGATCACGGCCTGCCCGCGGGCTACCCGCGCTGGCTGTTCACCGATCCGCGTGCCCGCATCGTCTACCCGGAGTGGGACCGTCGTGCCGATCTCGCGGTAGCCAACCTGAAGGCCGGTCCCTTTCGCTCGGATCCGACCATCGCCGCGCTCGCCGACGAGCTGACGCTGCTGGCGGGTGCGGAATTCACCCGTCGTGTCGCCGACATCGCCGGGCTGCCGGATACCAGCGGTATCAGCCGGATGGACCATCCCGAGGCGGGTCCGCTGCGGCTGGCCTACGAACGGCTGGACCTGTCCGCCGACGACGACCAGTACATCCAGGTCCAGCTGCCTGCCGACGACGCGACGGCCGCGGCCCTCGATGCGCTGCTGGGCCGCCGCCCGGGTGGATTGCGCGCGGTATCGGGCTGAGCCGGCCGCCCGCCGCATCGCCCGGGCTGCCGGCGACTCGCCGCATTTCACCGCCACCTGCGCGAGCGGTAGATTGGACAACCGTGCATCCTGACGTTTCCGCTGATCTCGCCGAACTCGACACCACGTTGAAGACTGTCGAGTCGGTACTCGACGTGGACGAGCTGCGCCGTCGCATCGACGAGCTCGAACATCAGGCCGCCGACCCGGAGCTGTGGAACAACCAGGAACACGCCCAGCAGGTGACCAGCGAGCTGTCGCACGCCCAGGGTGAGCTGCGCCGCGTCACCGAACTGCGGCAGCGGCTCGACGATCTGCCGGTGCTCTACGAACTCGCCGAAGAGGAAGAGGGCGAGGCCCGCACGTCCGCCCTCGCCGATGCCGACGCCGAACGGGCCGCGCTGCACGCCGACGTCGAGGCGATGGAGGTGCGCACGCTGCTCTCGGGCGAGTACGACAAGCGCGAGGCGCTGGTCAACATCCGCTCGGGCGCCGGTGGTGTGGACGCCGCCGACTGGGCGCAGATGCTGATGCGCATGTATGTGCGCTGGGCCGAGCGCCACAAGTATCCGGTCGAGATCTACGACACCTCCTACGCCGAGGAGGCGGGCATCAAGAGCGCCACCTTCGCGGTGAAGGTGCCCTACGCCTACGGCACCCTCTCGGTGGAGATGGGGACCCATCGCCTGGTGCGGATCAGCCCCTTCGACAACCAGGGCCGTCGCCAGACCTCCTTCGCCGAGGTCGAGGTGCTGCCCGTGGTCGAGGGCACCGACCATATCGAGGTTCCGGAGTCGGAGATCCGCGTCGACGTGTATCGCTCCTCGGGCCCGGGTGGCCAGAGCGTCAACACCACCGATTCGGCGGTGCGGATCACCCACCTCCCGACCGGCATCGTGGTGACCTGCCAGAACGAGAAGTCGCAGCTGCAGAACAAGATTTCGGCCATGCGCGTGCTGCAGGCCAAGCTGCTGGAGCGCAAACGGCAGGAGGAGCGCGCCGAGATGGACGCGCTCAAGACCACCGAGGGCGCCTCCTGGGGTAACCAGATGCGCTCGTACGTGCTGCACCCGTACCAGATGGTCAAGGACCTGCGCACCAACTTCGAGGTGAACAATCCGTCCTCGGTTCTCGACGGTGATATCGACGGTTTCATCGAAGAGGGAATCCGCTGGCGGATGCGCCAGGACGCGTGAAACCCGCCTATCACGGCACAATCACGGCATATCGGTCGGTCGCCGGTCGTAGTAACCTGTCTGGCGTGTGTTCGGGCGGCAGATCGGCTTGTGTCGGTGCACGGTTGATACCGGAAAGGATGCGCCGATGACGACGACTCTCGCCACCGGATCCGGTGCGGAATTCACGTCGTGGCTGCGCGGCAGCGGGCTCGAGATCGTGCTGCTGATCGTGGGCGCGATGCTGTTCAGCCGCTTCGCCACCTTCGTGCGTGACCGCATCACCCGCCGCATCGACGCCGGTTTCCAGAGCAGCGATTCGCTGGTGCGCACCGAGGCCGCCAAACATCGCCATGCACTGGCCCAGGTCATCACCTGGGTGGTGCTGTCCATCGTCTACTTCCTGGTGTCGCTGGAAGTGTTGCAGCGCTTGGGCTTTCAGCTCGGCGGTCTGGTCGCTCCGGCCGCGGTGCTGGGTGCCGCGCTCGGTTTCGGCGCCCAGCGCATCGTGCAGGACCTGCTCGCCGGATTCTTCCTGATCACCGAGCGGCAGTACGGATTCGGTGATGTGGTGCGCATCGCGGTCACCGGGCAATCCGAGCCGGCCGAAGGTACCGTGGAGGACGTCACGCTGCGGATCACCACATTGCGCAATCCGGACGGGGAGGTCATCACGGTGCCCAACGGGCAGATCGTGAAAGTGACCAATCTGTCGAAGGATTGGGCCCGCGCGGCGATCGATGTGCCGGTGCCCGCCACCGCCGATATCACCAAGGTCAACGAAATCCTGCACGAAGTGGGCGCCAAAGCATTTCAGGATCGCCGCCTGAAATCGCTACTGCTGGACGAACCTACGGTGATGGGCCTGGAAGATCTCACCGTCGACCAGATGAACATTCGGATGGTGGCCCGCACACTGCCGGGTAAACAATTCGACGTCGGACGCGAGCTGCGAGTGCGTGTCGCCGCGGCGCTGCGTCGGGAGGGTTTGAGTGAAACCGCGTAAATCGACCGCGATCTTGGTCAGTGTCTGGGTCGCGACGCTCGTGCTGTATCTGTTCGTGAAGCCGGCCACGCCGGACCATTCCGGTTTTCCCAACATCGCGAATACCGTTTCCGGTTCCGCGCTGACGACCGCGCCGGCCCGCTGACCTCTCTGTGACAAGTCGCATGCTCCGGAGTGGGCCGGGGTGTGCCATGACTTCGCTGGCTACACTGGCACCTCGTGATCACCCTGCGGAACGTCACCAAGTCATATAAAACCTCGACGAGACCCGCGCTGGACAATGTTTCGGTCGAGGTCGACAAGGGCGAGTTCGTCTTCATTATCGGACCGTCCGGGTCGGGTAAATCGACGTTCATGCAACTGTTGCTGAAAGAGGTCAAGCCGACCACCGGCGAAGTGCATGTCGCGGATTTCCGGGTCGACCGGTTGCCGGGACGACGGGTGCCCAAGCTGCGCCAGCGCCTCGGCTGCGTCTTCCAGGATTTCCGGTTGTTGCAGCAGAAGACGGTCGAACAAAACGTGGCGTTCGCGCTCGAGGTGATCGGCAAGAATCGCAAATTCATCAATCGGGCGGTGCCGGAGGCGCTGGACCTGGTGGGTTTGTCCGGTAAGGCGGATCGCCTGCCGACCGAGCTGTCCGGCGGTGAACAGCAGCGGGTCGCGATCGCCCGCGCGTTCGTGAACCGGCCGCTGGTACTGCTCGCCGACGAACCCACCGGCAACCTGGACCCCGACACCAGTCAGGACATCATGATGTTGCTGGAACGCATCAACCGCACGGGCACCACGGTGCTGATGGCCACCCACGACAATCACATCGTCGACGCCATGCGCCGGCGCGTGGTCGAACTCGATCGCGGCCGCCTGGTCCGCGACGAGGCCACCGGCGTGTACGGGGTGGGCCGGTAATGCGCGCGAGCTTCCTCTTCGGTGAGGTCTTCAACGGCCTACGCCGCAACGTCACCATGACCATCGCGATGATCCTCACCACCGCTGTCTCGCTCACCATGCTCGGCGGCGGCATGCTGGCCGTCCGGATGGCCGACAAGACCGAGCAGTACTTCCTGGACCGGCTCGAGGTGCGGCTGTACCTGACCGAGGACGTCTCGGCCAACGATCCGGACTGTTCGCAGGACCCGTGCAAGGCGCTGATGTCGGCGCTGAAGTCCGAGACCGGCGTGGAATCGGTGCAGTTCCTCAATCGCGAGGAGGCGGTCCGGGAGGCGAAGGAGAAGACCTTCAAGGATCAGCCGGAGCTGGCCAAATACGTCAGCGAGTCACCCCTGCCGGCCTCGCTGCGCGTCAAGATGACCGACGCTTCGCAGTATCCGCGCATCTTCAAGGACTTCCAGGGCAAACCCGGGGTCGGATTCGTGCGCAACGACAAGGACATCGTCGACCGGCTGGTGAGCCTGTTCGACGGCCTGCGCAACGCGGCCTTCGGCCTGGCGGTACTGCAGGCCCTGGCCGCCCTGCTGCTGATCGCGAATATGGTGCAGATCGCGGCGTTCACGCGCCGGGAGGAGGTCGGCATCATGCGGCTGGTCGGTGCGACGCGCTGGTACACCCAGCTGCCGTTCCTGCTCGAGGCGGTGGTCGCCGCGCTGGCCGGGTCGGTGCTGGCGGTGATCGGACTGATGATCGCGCGGCCGCTGGTCATCGACCGCGCCCTCGGCGACCTGTTCGCGTCGAAGGTCTTCCCGCGCATCACCGGCGACGACATCGCGGTGGTGGCGCTGACCGTGGTGCCGGTCGGCATCGTGTTCGCCGCGCTGACTGCCTACGGCACACTGCGCTACTACGTGCGCGAATAGGGTCGTTCCGGGTTCCAGCCGGAGCAGAGCAGCAACGCGAGAATCGCGCTGGCGTCGTTCGGTGTTGCCGGTCGCATCGGGGCGGAGTCGGTCACGTCGGCGGAGACTATCAATCGGTGGTGGTTCGCAGAATCGACAGCAACGGGTGCGGCTGTGGATTGGGGGTTCGGATCGTCGGTGGTGGTCCGTAGGATGGCTGGCGTGAATTCCCCGGAGACGCTCGAGACGGCCGATGCTTCGTCGCGCACTGTGGAAACCGATGCGGCGCAACAGATTCTGCAGCGTGTATTCGGGTACGACAGTTTCCGGGGATTACAGCGCGAGATCGTCGATCAGGTCGTCTCCGGGGGCGATGCGCTCGTTCTGATGCCTACCGGCGGCGGCAAGTCGCTGTGTTATCAGATTCCGGCGCTGGTGCGGCCGGGGGTGGGTGTGGTCATCTCGCCGCTGATCGCGCTGATGCAGGATCAGGTCGACGCGCTGACCGCGCTCGGGGTGCGGGCCGGATTTCTCAACTCCACCCAATACCCGGACGAGCGGCGCACGGTCGAGGCGCAGTTCGTCGCCGGGGAACTGGATGTGTTGTATCTGGCGCCGGAGCGGTTGAAGCTCGAATCGACCGCGGAATTACTCGATCGCGGCAAGGTGTCCGTATTCGCCATCGACGAGGCACACTGTGTCTCACAGTGGGGCCACGACTTCCGGCCCGACTATCTGGCGTTGTCGGTACTGCACGAACGCTGGCCCGACGTGCCGCGGATCGCCTTGACCGCCACCGCCACCGAGGCCACACGCCGCGAGATCACCGAGCGGCTCGACCTCACCGGGGCCAAGCATTTCGTCGCGGGTTTCGACCGGCCCAATATCCAGTACCGGATCGAACCGAAGAATCGCGCCGATCAGCAACTGCTGTCCTTCATCCGCACCGAACATCCGGGGGAGGCGGGCATCGTCTACTGCCTGTCTCGCAATTCGGTCGAGCGGACCGCGGAATTCCTGTGCCGCAACGGAATCGAGGCGGTGCCCTATCACGCCGGTCTGGACGCGCGTACCCGCGCCACCAACCAGGCCAGGTTCCTGCGCGAGGACGGGCTGATCGTCGTCGCGACGATCGCCTTCGGGATGGGCATCGACAAACCCGATGTGCGGTTCGTGGCACATCTGGATCTGCCCAAGTCGGTGGAGGGCTACTACCAGGAGACCGGTCGCGCCGGCCGCGACGGCCTGCCGTCCACCGCCTGGATGGTCTACGGCCTCAATGATGTTGTGCAGCAACGCAAGATGATCGACTCCTCCGAAGGCGACGCGGCGCACCGGCGGCAGTTACAGCTCCACCTGGATGCGATGCTCGCGCTGTGCGAGACCGTGCAGTGCCGCCGCACCCAGCTGCTCAACTACTTCGGCCAATCCGGTGATACCTGCGGTAACTGCGACACCTGCCTGAATCCGCCGGAATCCTGGGACGGCACGGTCGCCGCGCAGAAGGTGCTCTCGGCGGTGCTGCGGCTCAAACGCGAACGCGGGCAGAGCTTCGGCGCCGGACATATCGTCGACATCCTGCTCGGGAAGTCGAATCCGAAAGTGTTGCAGCACAAGCACAACGAGTTGAAGGTGTTCGGCGTCGGCGCCGATTTGCGCGATACCGAATGGCGCGGCGTGATCCGCCAGTTGCTCGCCCAGGGCCTGCTCGCGGTGCACGGCGAATACGGCGTGCTGACCCTCACCGAAGCCAGCGACGAGGTGCTGTTCAAGAACCGCACGGTCCTCATGCGCCGCGAGCCGGAACGCGTGAAGCCACCGCGCGCGGCCAAGGCGAAGGCGTCCCGCCTCGCCGCGGCCGAGCTGGCGCCCGCCGCGGCAGACCTGTTCGAACAGCTTCGTGCCTGGCGTGCCTCGGTCGCCAAGGAGCAGGGCGTTCCCGCCTACGTCGTCTTCCACGACGCCACCCTGCGCGATATCGCCGGCCGTGCCCCCGCGACCCTGGCCGAACTCGGCGGCATCAGCGGAATCGGTGAGAACAAGCTCGCGAAGTACGGCGAAGGTGTCCTCGAAGTGGTCGTGGGATTCGATGCGGGTAGCTCGGTCGGGGCGGCGGAGGCGCCGGCCCCGCGTCCGAACCGAGCCGAGCGACCGGCCGGCCGGCGCGGCTCCTCCCGCGCAGCCGCATCGGGTGCCCGCCCGCGCCCGGAACCGTCTCGCGGCCCGGTCACACGCTCGAGGTTCGAGGCCGCGGAACCGGCAGCCCCGAACGATTCGGTGAACCGGGACATCCCCGACGCCGATTTCGAGCCCCCGCCGGACGACTTCTACTGAACCGCTCGGTGCATCGGCGTGCCCGCTCACCAGCGCGGACGGTGGTTGCGGTCGCTGTGCGCGCCGGTGTCGACCGCCACGCCGGACTCGGGGTGGCGCCCGTTCCACGTTTATCCCTCCGCCCGGCGCGGGTAACCGTCTCGCCGTGACACATGGGCAGGACGGAGTGATCGAAACCAACGGGTCGCCGAAGAACCACGACCCGGCTTCAGGCGCCGATTGGGCCGTCTCGGCCACGCCGGATCCTTCCCGGCTCGGGGTGCGGCCTCTGGGCCGGATCGGCATGACCCGGCAGTTGCGACGAGCCCGCACCGGCATGCGGCCCTCGACGCTGGCCCTGATCACTGTCTGGATTGCCGTCTTGGCGCTGTATCTGGCGGTGCGACCGGGCGGATAGCGGTAGCGTGCCGCTATGTCCCACGACCATCACGACGACCGCTCCGATCAGTCGTCGGATTCCGGCCCCGGCGGCGATCCGCCGGATGCCGCGAAACCCGGACCTCGCCGCACCCGAGCGGATTCGGTCGAGGCCGGGTGGCTGCGCCCGCACGCGAACCCGCTCGGTCGCCCGCGGCTGACGACCGTGGTGCTGCTACTCGCGTGGATCGCCTTGCTGATTCTCTATCTGCAGGTCCGCCCCGGCGGCTGACCGCGCGTCAGCAGTCGGTGCTCACCCGCTCCCACATCATCGCGTTCTGCCAGCCGTAGCGCTGAAAGGCCCAGTCCTGCACGGTCTTTGCGACGAGCTCGAAGGCGGGTGAGTGCGGGGTTCCCCAGCGCGCGGTGTCGCGCACGCTGGCGCGGAACTGCATGCCCGGCCCGCCCCCGCCGTATTCGACGATATAGCCGCGACCGTCGTCGGGATCGATGCGCCGATCCATCTCGACGCGCAGATAGTGTTGGGCCGCAGGCGAACCCGGGCGTTCGACGACGAGTTGGGGTTCTCGGTAATCCAACTCGGCCAGGAGATCGTGTAGTTGCGCATCGGTCGGGTCGTCGAGTACACGATCCGAGGCGGTGCTCACTCTGAATCTGGGTACCGTTGTCACGCAACCATTTTGCGCGCTCACTCGGCGATGGGCACACAAAATCGGTTCCCGGCGGTGGGGATGTCCGCATTCGTCCGCTGCCGCCGCCTGCCGGTGCGGTGGTTTCTCCCGCGACACCGGCGCCCGGGCGGCGCGGGCGGGTTGCCGGAGACCGGCCGGCCGTGAGCCGGATCACGGCATGTTCCGCGTGGGAATTTCGTTTTCCTTCTGTTCGGCGGCCGTGTAAACCGGACAGGTCCGTACGCTCAGCGGGCGTCGAGGCACAATGACAGCGTGGAGCGCCGCCGAGCTGCGCGGAGTCGAGGGAAAGGTGTTCATGAAGGAGAAGGGGCGCAAGGTCATCGCCACCAACCGCAAGGCGCGGCACAACTACACGATCCTCGACACCTACGAGGCGGGGATCGCGCTGGTCGGTACCGAGGTGAAAAGCCTGCGGGAAGGTAAGGCGTCGCTGGTGGACGCCTACGCCACCATCGACGACGGGGAGGTGTGGCTGCGTGGCCTGCACATTCCCGAATACGGGCACGGCACCTGGACCAACCACGCCCCGCGCCGCACTCGGAAACTGCTGCTGCACCGTCGCGAGATCGACAAGCTCACCGGCAAGACCAAGGAGAGCTCACAAACCCTCGTCCCGCTGTCGATGTATTTCGCCGACGGCAAGGTGAAGGTCGAACTGGCGCTGGCCAAGGGTAAGCAGGACTACGACAAGCGCCACGACCTGGCCCGCCGGACCGCGGAGCGAGAGGTGACGCGCGAACTCGGCCGGCGCGTGAAAGGTATGCACTGACCGGCGGGAATGTATGACGGCGAAGTGATGTTAATATGAACAGCCCGGCCCACCAGCCGGGTGTTCAACTGAGTTGAGTACGGGGCTGATCGGTTTCGACTGCGTACGTCGATTCAGGGGAAGCGTGTCGGTGCAGGCAGGAGACCACCGTAAGCGTCGCTGTAACCCAATAAGCGCCGATTCTCATCAGCGCGACTACGCTCTCGCTGCCTAAGCAGTAGAGCGTGTCTGTCAGTCCGGGTTTGCTCTCGGCCCGGGTACTGGCATCAGCTAGAGAGCTCTACCGTGCGGCTCGGTCGCGGAGTCGTACGGGACATCGAACAGCGACTGGGATCGTCATCTCGGCTTGTTCGCGTGACCGAGAGATCCGAGTAGAGGCTCAGCGAACTGCACACGGAGAAGCCCTGAAGAAGCGGCGGAGGACCCGGGTTCAATTCCCGGCAGCTCCACAAGGGTGGTCCTACTCGAACCGGGGTCCTTCGGGACCAGGGGGAGAGTAGGACCACTTTCTTCGTTTCTAGACCTTCTACCTGGCGATACATGGCCGGTGATCGCCCGGTGAAAGGTGCGATCCACACCAACGACTTCGTGCAGGTCCCCAAACGGCTCCTTGAGCTGGTCCGTCAGCACCCCTTCGATGTCCACGTAGAAGCATTCGAAAAACGTCTGGTTGAGATGACGCCGCACGGCATCACTGCCGTCTTCGTACATCTGCTGGGGGTCGCGGAGAAGGTCAAGAGCACTGGTGAGCACTTCGACCCCCACCGTCAGCTCTGCGGTGGTTGCGTTGAGACGTGCCTCGATACTGGCGCGGTCGTTCTGGATGCGGCGCAGGCGTGCTTTGATCTTGGGCTGGGGGAGAGCCTTGTCCATCGCGAGATCGAGCAATCGCTCTTCCTGGCCGTCGAGCTCTTTGAGCTGCTTTCTCAGCGTGCCGTGTGTGTCACGCAAGTCGCCCTGTTCGTCGCTCAGCGCCGCCTCTAGGGCTTCGCGAATCTCATCCAGGAACCGTGCGGGGAGTTGAAGCGTGCTGTAGTGGTCGGCAATGGCCTGTTCGACCTGTTCGACGGGGAGGTAGGGCAGATCACACAGCCGGTCTTGTCTTCCTCGACACAGGAAGTAGCCGTAGAGACTCCTATTTCGGCTCCGCGCCTCCGTGTAGATCAACCGGGAGGTACGTCCCGCTCGACGGCAGCGCTCACAGAAGAGATCACCCTTCGGGTAGTGCTGCAGAACGCGGTCCCGCTGCCCTAGGCGACTGCGCATATCCATGACGTCTTGCACGCGGTCGAAAAGTTCCTGGGTAACGATCGGCTCGTGGCGGCCGGGGTACAGCTCGCCGTCGTAGTCGATCCATCCCGCGTAGTACGGGTCTTGGAGCATCTGGTGCAGCCGTTTGAAGGACACCGGGCGCTCTGGGTACTTGCCAATCGCCCGTGCTGTCAGTCCAAGGTCGGCCATGGTCGCTTCGAGTTGTTCCAGGCCATAGCGTCCCGTGGCGTACAGCTCGAAAGCCTTGCGCACCAGTGGTGCTCGTCGCCCATCCAGGGCGATCGTGTTGATGAGCTTGCCCTCGTACTCGACTCGCACATTGAGGTACCCGATACGAGCAATGCCGAGCGTGCCGCCGTTGACGGCCTTGGTGCGCATCTTCTCCTGGATGTCCAAGCCTTGCAGCGTGTTCATCAGGTGGTTCATCACGTCGAGCATGCCCTCCATCGCCACGGCATGCGGACCTTCGCCGAAGTCCTCCTTGGCGCTGATGAGGCGGACACCCATCTTGTTGAGCTGGGCTTCGACGATGGCGGCGTCGAAGCGGTTGCGGAAGGCACGCGAGCGCATGTAGACGATGACGTAGCCGACCTCGGGATGCTCGGTCAGGTACCTGAGCAACTCCCGTATGACCGGCCGCTTGTCGATGGTCTTGGCCGAGTAGCCGGGCTCAATGAACTCCTCGACCACTTCCACACCCATCGCGTCTGCTTTGGCGGTCCCCTGATCGCGTTGGGTGGCGATTGACAGACCGTCAGGGTCGATGTCGACGGCTGTCTCAAGCTGACGCTTGGTCGAGACCCTGAGTAGCAAGATGGCCTTTTTATGCGTCCGGATCGAAGCCGGGCGGCCACGTTTCGCCAATTGGTCCTCCTAGATAATCGTCATTGGGTGTGAATGTTGGATTAGTGAAGGGCGTCGTGAGCGGTGTCAGGGATTCCCTCACGGGAATCCACTCCCATAGGACAAGGTTTGCTTCGTCAGGATGACGGCTATTTCTGACGGCAACAGCGCCGAGCACGTACGAGTTTGCGGCAATTCGCAAGCGTTTGAATACAGGGGCAAGACTGGGGTCGCGGCGGAGATGGTTGATTTTTGTGGATAACATATCTTCGCGGGCATCTGCGATTGCTACTCGCCCCTGGCGAAAGGGGGTGATGGTGGCCTCCAATATCCGCTTTGACGGCTGAGCTTGACGGCTACCGTCACTGCCATCTACGCCCAGCAGCAATCTGTCCTCCAGACGGCTCAAAGCTTGGTACTGAGTTTCGGTGTCACCATGTTGGTAGATTTCCTGAGTTATTGATACCCGCGAGTGTCCAAGTATGAGTTGAATGTCACGATCCGGCACGTGAGCGTTCTTGAGTAGTGTTGCAGCAGTATGGCGTAGGTCGTGTATTCGTATACGGCGCACTCCAGCGCGCTTACAGATGTCCGTGAATATCTTATATAGCTGCGATTGCGACAGCGGGTCGCCGCTATCAGCGACGAAGATGAAACCATCTGGATTGGCGCGAGAAGGCCGACCTTCAATGACAGCCTGATATTGATTCAGCGCTTGAGTTCAATGGCGCGTTCATACAGCTCCTCCGTGCGCCACGAGGCCGATCAACTCCTCCGGCGTGATGACGTGAATGCCGGCGGCGACGGCCCGCTTCGCCAGGGACAGCGGGAAGGTGGCGTGGTGGGCACCGCGGAAACTGGATGTTGAGCAGACGCTTGGAAAAGAGCTGAAGCCGAAGCCGACAACAGACGATTGATCGCCGCGTGCACTGGGGTACGTCTGCGAAATCGTGGGGCGGAAACCCAGCGCAGTCACATGAAGGGACAGGGCCGTGTTGTCAAAAGACAATGCGGCCCTCTTCATTTGGTTTGCTTTTTCACTACGAGGTGTCGCCATCTATCCACCGAGGTCGCCGAATCGGCGTTGCCCGTATCGGCGGTCGTATGTCCTGCAGCCGTGGCAACACCTCCGTATCATCCTCATCCCTCCACCAGCGAGGAGCCTGGTCCGGTGCCGGCATCGGGTCGCTTCCTCCTTCGACCCCGATTTCGTCGTCCGCCAGCTCCTCGTCCCAGGGATCGTCGCTCGGCACCACTCCAGCCCAGTGCCGCCCAACGCTTTCCCTCGAACTCCAGTAGGCCCCGGCCCGGTAGCTGAGCACCGCCGTGAAGAACACCGAAGCGGGCCACAGTACCCAGACGATCGAGGCTGTCACCTCAGTCGTCCTCGATCATCAGCAGATAGGCCGACTCCAGGTGCACCACACACTCGTCCGGGTGATGCGTTCTATGGATATAGCGCAGCTCCTCGGCGCGTTCCGGCGTCAACTCCAGCAGATGCACCTGGCACATGAACTCGGACAGCTTCCCATCCGCGTGCACGAAAGTCCGGTGCGGCAACGGTTCTGCGGCCATCGTTACTCCCACAATCTGCTGCAGGGCAGTAGGGGCAGCTCGTCAGTCACGTTGTCGTCAATGCTGACTCGTAGCTCCCGTTCCGGGCCGCTGCTGATCAGTTCGTCAGCGACGTTCTGCACCTGTTCGCCCAAGCCTCTGTAATCCAGCTTCAACGCACCGGATTCGATGTGGATGTGGCGCACGTGGTCCATGTCCACCATCTCCGTTCGGTTGTGTGGCCAAATGCCTGGTAACGAGGGTGAATGGTGGGCACGACGGCATCCATACACGGACCCATTGGTCGGTATACGTTCGGCGTATATGACGACGAACGGGAAGGGAATAAGCTCAGCCTGGCTTGTCGCAAAACCGCAGGTCGACTACCATAAAAGAGGGGATTTTCACTTCATGACTGAAACAATTTCTACAGAAGCCGTCGATTCAAAACCGCAGCGCCACAAGGTGACTGGGGACGTGCACCTCGTATTGCGCCGGGGCAGTGACGTGCTCTTTGGGCAGCGCCAGAACACCGGTTTCGAGGATGGAGCCTGGCATTTGCCGAGCGGCCACCTCGAAGCCGACGAATCCGTGATCGACGCCCTGATCCGTGAAGCTGAGGAGGAGATCGGCGTCACCATCGCGCCTGATGATGTGCACTTCAGCCACATCATGCACAACTCGTCGTCCGGCGGCCGGATGGCCTTCTTCTTCACTGTGCGTACCTGGCAGGGCGAGCCGACGAATCGGGAGCCTGAAAAGTGCAGCGCGCTCGAATGGTTCGCGGCCGATGCCTTGCCGGACCACATGATCGACTACTGTCGCGTGGCTATGGGGCATATCGCCCAGGGCCGTTCGTTTTCCGTCTACGGCTGGTAGCCGTGAGCAGCCCGGCCGGGCCGGTGGTGTGCGTCAGCTACTTGGCACTGGCGGAACTATGGACGGTACCGCAGTTCCCGCTTGCCAACCATGGGGCGGAAATCCGAGGTATTGAATGGTCAGTCGCGGCAGACGGGCCGATGACTGCGGCGGCGCTCGCTTCGATGGGAGCGCCAGTTTACTTGATTACCAACGACATCGGCACGGATCAACAAGGGAGCTTCGTCACCCGATGGCTCCGTGAGCGTGACGTGTTATCCGCATTCGCCATCCGTTCGGAGGTCAGTACGCCGCGGATCGTCGTGACTGCCGACGACAATCACACTCGGACATGGTTCGCCCATCTGCCCGAGGTAGTGGCCAGTCTGGAGCGCGCCGACTTGGCACCGATCGCTGAGGCGTCGTTCCTCTACGTGGATTGCTACGAGCTGATCGAGCAAACCGCAGTGCGCGTCATCGAGGCCGGCCGGGCCGCCGAGGTGCCGATGCTGCTTAACCTGGGTGGATCGTCACTCTCCGCGCCAGTAGCAGCGGCCATCGCTGGCTACCCGCACCTCCTGATTCAGACCAACGTAGACGATGTCGAACACCAGGAAGCCGTGGCCGTCGCAGCGTCGCTGCAAGAGCAGACGGGTGCAGCCTGGGCGATCGTGACGGCCGGTTCCTTCGGTGCCGTGGCAGTGAGCGAGACGGAAGAGGTTGCCGTGCTGGCGTTCCCGGTCGAGGTGCGCCATACGCACTGCGCGGGCGCGGCCTTCTCAGCGGGATTACTCTACGGCCAGCGGGCAGGGTGGGCGATGGAGCGCAGTATGGTGCTGGGGTCGGCCAGCGGGGCGCTGCGGTGCGCACGACACCACAGCGCCCCGCTGCCGAGTCTCGATGAGATCCGGCGTTTTGCAACCAGTGCCAATCCGGTACACCCTTAAGGCGCAGGATCTTTCGGGGCTGTGAACCGTAACGTCGATGTTGCGTCTCTAGCGTGTCTTCGCCCAAGCATGGATCATGCTGCACATGGGACTGAGCTCGGAATGGATGAAGTACTTCGAGGTCATCGCACTTGTCTCGGGGGCGGTGCTGGTACTCCTATTCGTCGGCCTACAGGTCGGCTTCGATCGCTGGCACGAACCACAACTCCGGTCCTTGCGCAGTTACGTCGCCGCGACAGTCCTGCTGGAGCTGGTCGCTCCGCTAGGGATCAGTCTCTTTGCGCTCCTCCCAGGGCAGCGGTGGTGGATTGCAAGCTTCATCGCAGCTGGGCTTGGCGCAATAGGAATTGTCGGACACTCAGAGCTGTATCGGCGGGACAAGAAGCGGGATAAGGGCAGAGCCCAGCAGCGCCAGCAGACGCTGCTGCAAGGATTTGACCGATTCCAGGTGTGGGCAAGTGCAATTATCTCAACGATTGCGTATGGGCTTCTCCTGTTCGGGGCGTTGTACAGGAATTATCCCGTTTGGCTGCCAATCGTTGGGTATGTGTGCATCTGGCTGATCGTTTCGGGACTCTTCGAGTCGTGGGTACTTGTGACCTTCCCGAAAGGGGGACTCACGTCGGACGTTGCCGGGGACAGCACTGAACCGCGCTCAATCCCTAGCGAAGGACAACCGCGCGGCGACACGATCCTCAAAGTCGAGCTTGTGGAACCACGCCGCCAGATCGGGCCATCAGTCAGCCGTTCGAATGCGGCGACACCAATATCGTCGCGCCTGCTCGACACCGTGGCCACGACAATCGTGGTGTCGGCTGCCGTGGCCATTGCGCTCGAACCAGCAAGGCGGTATCTGGCACGTGTTGACCGGACGGGCCTGCGTTAGAAGACCTTCCACTCGTCGAGCCAACCGGTTACTTCAGCGAACCGTCCCCGGCTCATCTGCTTCTTTTGCGTCTCCTCCTCGGATTCATCCTTCGCTCCGTACTGCCACCAAGCCTCATTGGTGTGCCGGTCCATCACCAAGAACTTGTCCTTCACCGCAGGGCCGCGCACTACCAGGCTCACCGTGAACGGCTCGGCGACAACCGCGTGCACCATCGAGTGGTGCAGGGCATACGTCGTGCCCACGGGCTCCTCGCGGACGTGCAGCACAGGCAGTTTGCCCGGCTCCACCCATTCGTCCAGTTCGGCGTTGCCGAACAGGTAGTGCCGGTAGTGACCGCGCAAAATTTTGCTGGCGTAGCTCCAGCGGTGGTTGTGCGGCCGGTCGAAATA
This sequence comes from Nocardia sp. 852002-20019_SCH5090214, assembly GCF_001665865.1. Taxonomy (NCBI): domain Bacteria; kingdom Bacillati; phylum Actinomycetota; class Actinomycetes; order Mycobacteriales; family Nocardiaceae; genus Nocardia; species Nocardia sp. 852002-20019_SCH5090214. Next base: position 62,888 of record NZ_LZMK01000008.1, read on the forward strand.
GCCTGGCAGGAACACGTGCAGCCGCACCCGCACGCCCGGATCGTCCTCGCTGGCGAGCACGATTTTGTCCAGGATGTCGTAGTGCTCGCAGAGGTTCAGCAGCTCCGGCCGGTTCGGCAGGTCATTCAGCCGGCCGCGGATGATGCTCGGGTGTGCCGCCAGCTGTTGCAATGCCTCCCGGCACATCAGCTCGACTTCGTCAATGTCGTTCCAGTCGATCCAGCACAATTCTTCGACCACGCGGTCCATATCGTCCATCGGTGTCACTCCTCGGGCTTCGCGCTGGACTTCCACAACCGGCAGACCGGCACGATGTCGTCGTAGGCCGCACAAGAGGATTGACCCATCACGACCTCTTCGGCGGGGCAGCCGCCCATGCAGGCACCCGCTTTGCAGCCACCGCAAGCACTTTCGGTCAGTGGCTGCGTGAACAGATCGAACTCGTTGACGTCGTGGTTGAGCTGGACGTGGCCGTCGACCATCTGCGCGAAGTGCAATTCGGTGTCGAACAGGTACGAGCAGACGTAGCAGCGGCCATCCGGAAAGATCGAGATCCGGTCAAGCGTGCGGCCGATGCATCCTTGATATCCCTCGGCGGCGTAGCGCTCCATCTGATCGCGACGGGCGTACGTCGGCTGATACCACACCCTCGTCTTGTACTGCGGCGCAACCTCACTCAGCCGATCACAAAAATCCACCCATTCCGGCGGCGTCATGGCCATATCGGCGTTGCCGTGGCCGGTTCCGATGGTCGAGAACACGTGGAACTTCACCAGACTCACACCCAAGACATCGGCAATCGCTAGGAGTTGCAACACATCTCGCTCGTTGGCTTTGTTGACAGTGCAGATGATCCGGACGTCGAAGCCGCGATCGGCCAACTCCCGCGTGGTTTCCAAGGCTTCATCGAAGGTGCCGCTCCCACGCACGGCGTCGTGCGTCTCCTGGCTGCCACCATCGAGGCTGACCTGTACGTAGGCGAAATCATCCGGAGCGAGCTGGCGAAAGCGGCGGAGCGCGGGCTTCTGAGCATTCGTCGTGGTGATGACGTGCTCGTAGCCGAGCTTTCGACTGAGCCGGATCACCTCGCAGTAGTGCGGGTGCAGCGTCGGTTCACCGCCGAGGATGGTCAATTTGCCCCCGCCCAGCCGACGCCAGGTGGTGAGCGTATCCACGATCTTCGGAAGCGGCATCTTCAGCGCTCGCTCCAGCCGCTCGCCCATGTAGCAGTGTTCGCACCGCAGTTGGCACGCCTCGGTGATGTAGAGGTAGACGTTACGGAATCGCCCATATGCCACGCGGTCGATCTTCTGAGGCTCGGGAACGTTTCCGCCCCTGGGCATCCGGGCGTGGCCGTAGCCGTCGTCGTTCAGCTTGAGGGATGGCATGGGGAGGTCAGTGCTGGTCATGAAATCGGGCTCCGTGAAATAAGCAGCGGCGCAGACAGATCTGCCGGGCCGTCGATGGTGTTGGTGGTGTCGAGCTGGGTGACGGCGAGGCCGGAGCTTTCAAAACCATGCCGGATGCCGGCTGCCGTCTGGTGGTAGCGGTGGAGGCGCGCTTTGAAGAGCCGCGGCGAATCCCCGCGCCGGGGATGGAGAAGCCCGCCACAGACGGCGCACTCCCACGGATCGCCTTCGCGAGGGATGGCTGGAAGGCGAGGGTCGTGGATGGGATCGCGCTCGCACTGGTGACAGACCTTCCGATTGCGTGCCCGCTGCCGGAGTGTCTTTTCGTCCGTGACGATTTCGATCGGCTCGATGTGCGGCGTCGGCTCAAGCATGAGCAGTGTGGACAGCAGTTGGTCGACCTGGGCACCGGACCCCGGAAAATTATCGAGGAGCACAGTATGTGTTTTCGAATCCTGCTGCGCGCCTGCGAAGTAGGTTCGCAGTGCCTCACCGACGGTAAATTCGTCGATCCAGCCGAGTCGTTCGCTGCTGGTGGCGGTCGTAGCCAGAACGTCGGTAGGGATGTGCTCTCGCAGCCGAAAAACTTGCCGTCCTGGTGATCGTGCGAGGTGTAAGGTCAGCGTCGTTTTTCCGGCGGCCGGTGGGCCGAAGATGGGTACTACCAGACTGAGCGCCATGGCCGATCCCTTCCGTGTGGCAATCCGGGTACTTCCAGGCCCTCAAGGGTCGGATTTCGGCCCGAAACCAACCACGACCACCGTGAATACGGGATATACGTGGAACGCATGCCGATCATGGAAATCGGTGGTAGCGTTCTCTGACCAGCGCAAATGGGGGTGAGGGGATCCTCACGGGATATCGGGCGGTTCACCATGACTGAGGCACCGCATGAGCAGCGCTACTGCGCGCGTTGCGGCAGCAGATTGAGCCGCTACAACCCAGCCCCGTTATGTGGTGCCTGCGAAGTCATGGCACGTGGCCAGCGGCACTATCCGCCAGGGCTGCCGCCCGCCTTCTGGGAAACAGACCAGATGCGCGATGCGCTGGCTACGTGGCACATGGGGCGAGTCATCTTCGCGTATCGGTCCCATCCTCATCATGGTCAGCCGTTGCCTCAGGAGTTGGTTGCCAACTGGCTGGACATGACCCAGGCACAGCTCAGCCGTATCGAGAAAGGCGCTGCTCCCGAGCAACTTTCGAAGCTCGTGCGGTGGGCGCAGATTCTTCGCATCCCACCGCAACTTCTGTGGTTCAAGCTGCCCGAGGCTGATGCGGCGCTAGTGGCACCGCCCACCGAAAACGTAAGCGCCACAGGCAATAACACGCTGGCGCTGGCCCGATGGCTGGCCAGCGACGGATCTGGTACGCCACCGATCAGCCACTGCGACGATCTGGAGCAGGTTGGCCGGGCACTTGAGGATGCGCGCCGTTACTTCGACGGCACGGTGGTCGAGTTCTTCCGCGGGCAGTTGGACCGATGTAAGCGCGATGATGGCACGCACGGCCCCGCCGAAGCGTTGCCCCTGACGCTTGCCGTGCTGGGGGCGATACGCCGTCACAGCCGGGACGTGTCCTCGGAGGTTCGTCGGCAATTGCTCGCGGTCGGCGCTGACGGTGCCGAATTCGCGGGATGGTTGTACCGCGATCTTCAAGACCCCCTGACCGCGACGTTCCTCTATGACCGGGCAATGGAATGGGCGCAGGCGGCGGGCAGTCTGCCAATGCAGGGATACGTGTTGCTCAAGAAATCCCAGATGTCCTACGACTCCCGCGATGCCGGGATACTGCTGTCGCTTGCGCAGGCGGCGAAGGAAGGGCCGTGGCAACTGCCAGTACGGGTACAAGCCGAAGTGGTACAGCAAGAAGCGCTCGGGCTGGCCATGACCGGTGAGTCGATGGCGGCCGTGGAGAAGGGCCTCGATACCGCACAGCAGCTGCTGACCCGGGCAAACGGGTCAGCAGGTGGTGACGGGCTGGTGAGCTACTTCAGCGAAGGGACGCTGTTGGTACGTTCGGCGTGCTGCTACACCGAAGCCGGCAAGCCCCATCGAGCGGCGGAATTGTTCGGACAGGTATTGGCAGGAGATTCGCTCTCTCGGCGCGACAGCGGCTTTTTCGGCGCTCGCCAGGCCAAGGCCTTCGCGCTGGGTGGCGAGCCGGACGAAGCCGCCGCAGTAGCCGAGACATCAGTGGCTGTGGCCCGTGAAACCCGTTCGGAGCGCACGATGAACGTCATCGTGGATGTTGTGCGAACTCTCGACCCATGGCGACATCGCCCCAAGGTCAAGCACCTTCGCGACGTACTGATGCCGTAGCGCTACGCATTCAGCCACCGCGCCACGGTCTCGATGACTTCCGCTTGGTATTCCTGGCTCTTCGGATTCAGGTACTGCGGATCGTCGTGCACGGCGAACCCATGCTGCGAGCCCTCGATTTCAACGAATTCCACGGGAGCCGTGAACTTGGTGGCAGCTTCGCGTGAACCGTCGATCGGCACCAGGGTGTCGGCGTTGCCGTGAATGATGAGCGTCGGGGCCTTGATCTCGCTCAGCACATCCATCGGCCGGAACCAGAACACCTCGTTGAGGAACGGGCGGCCGTGCTTCAAGTCGGCCTTGAACTGGAGAGCACCGGTGTCGTTGAGTTCCCTCGCGCGCTCGTCGCTGATGACGTCGTTCGACCAGTAGTCCCGGCTGTCAATGGTCCGCTGCTTGTAGTCCACCTGCGGGTTCAGGAGCACCAGCCGCGATAGGTCATCCGGCCGCTTGGCGGCGTAGTAGGCGCAGATGCCGCCAGCGAAACTGGCTCCGCATAAGCCGATTTCGCTCGCGCCGGTTGCCTCGCGCAGATGAGTGATGCTGACTCGGATGTCGTTGAGGGTGGCGGCCATCGTCAACTCTTCCTGGCGGCCTTCGCTGTCGCCGTGGCCACGGAGGTCAAACCGCAGCGACGCTATGCCAGCATCTGCGAGGCCGGCGGCGAGCCGGGTGAAGAAGCCGCCCTCTTCACGCGTGACGCCACCACCGTGGACCAGGACCACCGCGCGATTTGTCGGCTGATCCGGTGTGACGAGGGTAGCTGCGAGGTAGAGGCCATCGAGGGTACGGACGTGAGTGATGGTGCTGTTCGAGGGCACGGAACCAGTCAACCAGAGGATTCCCCGGAGTTCGAGGGCGTTGGGCGGTTCGTCTCAGGGTGATGGAACTCGAATAAGACGGAGAAACAAAGACCTTGATTTCTGCGATGTATACGATTATGAGGTTACGGTGCGGGAGGGGTTCGAGCTGCTGCGGGAGTTCCGGATGACGTCGATGGCGGTGCAGACCGCCTCAACCGACCCCAGGTGGCGAAACCAGGCCAATTTCCGGCTTAGGTGTATTCAAGACAAGGCTGGCCAACGACCATGGCCGAACTGGTGCGCTCTTGAGTAAGAATTTCGGCTGCGGTTAAAGGTTCGGCAGACTGGTCGCAGTTGACACTACGCTTACCAGGTTATTAACTAATACTATGAAACCCGAAGATTTTTTTAAGCTTACTCAGGCGCAGAGGGACACCCTAGTCATTTCGATGATAATCCGCAATGAGATGGAAGATTTTCATGCCGAACATTTAACGGACGAGCAGATGAAGCAGCTCAACCCAATAATACGGCAAGCTGTATTCGATGCCGTTAATCTGCTGGCACACGTCAAGGAGAAAGGGGAGAAAGCCGACGAGTTGGCCTATACGCAGTTAGCTTTTCAGATTGGACTTATTCCAGACTACTGGGAGATACCTCTGAAAGTCGGCGAAGGTTTCGTCCAGCATCATGAGCGCTCCGTCCAGCGAAGATCGCCCGACTGGGCCGCCAAACCGGAGCTGAAACCGCTTTATGACCGCTTCCTGACGCTCGGAGATTTTGAGCGGCAGCATGACGACGAGCTTTCTACCAAAGAGTTGGAAGTATATTTGGGGCGAAAAATTGGGCGCGACGAGCCGAACCAAAACTTGCGGTGGCGCATCGCTCAGGAAGTAATAAAGGAAGAATTACGGTCAGTGGTTGCGAAGATGCGCGCACTTGGGACGTCGCAACAGCAGTTAATGGACGCTCGCGGAGAGCTGTCTCGATCTTTTCTTAGAGAGCTGTTTTAAGTATGGGAGGTATGAGAAATTGTGAGTAACCCAGATGAGTCGCGCTCAAAGGACGCTCTCAGGCAGGAGCTCAACAGGCTGGAGGAGAGTGCGATGTATAGCGCCCAGGGCCAGTTTGAGCAGGCGAAGCTATGGAGAGGCATCAACCTCCTCGTCGGAATTCCTGCAGCTCTTTTGGCGGCTGTGTCCGGCGCAACTGGTCTGGCGGACGCTGCCAACCGTGTGATTGCCGCTTACTTAGCCCTGGGATCAGCTGGACTTGGCGCTCTTGTGACACTATTGAATGGCAACAGACGGACTCAGCAAGCTCACGGTGCCGCTAATGCTTATCTTGAAGTACAGACGGCGGCACGACAGCTCCGCGAAATTGATTTACCTGTATTGCCTTTCGATGAAGCGCGCACTCAACTTGCAGAACTGACTGCTCGAAGAGACGAGATCAACAAGACAGCCGATATTCCGTCCCGGTTTGCCTACCGCAGGGCAGGGAGAAATATATCAGGCGGCGGTCAGACGTATGCAATTGACGAGCAAGGAGGGCGAAGTGGCGACTAATCCGGCGGAGGCTTTCAATACATTTATCGATCGGCTTGTACCCACCAACGCAAATAGGTCGGCGGCGGCATCGCATCGCAGCTCGCTGTACTCAAAGCTCAATTCGACTTATGGTCTATATCGCATGTTCGAGTCGGGGTCGTTCAGCCACGGGACCGGGGTGTCGGGCTACAGCGATGTCGATTACTTCGCATCGTTGAAGACTGATCGACCTGTCTACTCGTCCAGCATTTTGAATTCTGTAAGAGACACACTCAAAGAGCGGTATCCAAATACAGTAATCCAAGTGCGTAGGCCGGCAGTCGTGGTGAACTTCGGTTCGGGATACGAAACATGTGAGATCATCCCCGCCTATGCTCAGGGAAAAGTCCGAGAAGGAGAAATGAAGTTTCTCATCCCCGGAGTGACTACCGAGTGGCTTGAATCCACGCCCGAGTCCCACCTCAAATATGTCAATAGCTGCAATACTCAGCCCGGAAAGGGGTATGCGAAGTCCTTCGCGCGTCTCATTAAGGCCTGGAAGTGTTACCGTGATGTACCGATCTCATCCTTCTACCTAGAAATGCGGGCAGCTAAATATATCTCTGGACAAACGACGGTTGTGTACTCATACGATCTCGCGTTCTTTCTAGAAGAACTTAACGACTGTGGCCTGGCGGCGATGAACGATCCAACTGGATCGACAGGTCGCATTGAGCCGTGCTCAAGCGATGCAAAAAAGACGGAGGCTCTATCAAAGTTGCAAACTGCCGCCACCCGGGCGCGTAACGCACTCGAAGCGCACAAAAAGGGCGACAACAAGACTGCATTCTACTACTGGGACCAGCTATTCAATGGCGAGTTCCCGGCTTATTATTAATCGCCATCTCGCGAAACGCTAGGTTTCTCTCGAATGCGCGTGAGGCTTGTAGGTGCAGCCTAGCAACGATACAATTAGAGAGAGGACAGTAGGTGAGCTTTTACTGCGTGAATATAATAAGCTGATGGTCATAAGTGAATGAAATCTAAATTAGGGCTATATCGTCTCAACACGTACGATGGCGATTTTTCAACGATCTCAAGCGTGTTAGCACATAAACTGTGTTAGCACATAAACTGGGGCGTCCCCTCGGCGCAGGTGTACCGTGCAAACCGGGCAAAAGGAAGGATTGCGTGAGCTTGTCGGTCATGTCCGCTAGCCTTCTCGTACGATGGCGACGACGAGGCCTTGATTGATGTCATCAGTTGAGCTGTTGTCCGGCAACGAATCCTGGGAGTCTGTAGTGAAGGGTCAGCGCGTGCAGCTGTCCGAGAGTTGGTTTGTGGGTGATCCGATCGGGAGAGGTGGCTTTGGTCACGTCTATCACGTAACGGGCGGCGGACGGGAGGCTGTCGCGAAGTTCGTACCCAAGGAACCAGGTGCAGATCGTGAACTGCTCTTCGCCAACCCTGAGGGTGTCCGCAATATCGTGCCGATCATCGACTCTGGCGAACACAACAACTATTGGGTACTCGTCATGCCTCGCGCAGAGCGTTCGTTGCGGGATCAGCTCGACGTGGAGCCGATATTTTCTCTTGCTGACGCGATTAAGGTTATTGGCGATGTTTGCGATGCGTTGAGCGACCTCGATGGCAAAGTTGTCCATCGAGACCTGAAACCGGATAACGTTCTATTGCTTGACGGCAAGTGGTGCCTGAGTGACTTTGGGATTTCGCGTTACGCTGAGGCGTCGACAGCTTCAGATACACGAAAATATTCCATGACTCCGCATTACGCTGCACCAGAACAGTGGCGACATGAGCATGCGACCATCGCTGCCGATATGTATGCGCTAGGTATCATGGCCTTTGAGATGCTCGCCGGACATAGGCCATTCCCTGGCCCTGCATATGAAGACTTTCGGCAGCAGCATCTCCATGGCGACGTGCCCGAGCTCTCGTCAGCTCCAGCCGGCCTCGCGGCCCTGGTCGACGAATGCCTATACAAGGCTGCTGCGGCACGGCCGACTCCGGCGAACTTTAGAGTGCGACTTGACCGCGTCAGGGATAACGCCAACAGCGGCGGTGGCCTGGCGCAACTGGAGGAGGCGAACCAAGCAGAAGTTCGACGTCGTTCTGAAGAGTCTCGGAAGAGATCTGAAGCTATGACCGAGCAGGAACGTCGCGCAGAATTACTGACTACCGCACAGCGGAGTTTCGGCCGAATCTCTACGGCGTTCCGTGAGGCTATCATGGGTGCGGCTCCATCTGCCGTGGTCTCGTCCTCCCGAGATGGCGGCTGGGGAGTGCGGCTGGGCGATGCAACCTTGACATTTTCGGGTATAAATCAACGTCCAGACAGCAATTGGGGCGGCTGGAATCCCCCTACCTTTGATGTAATAGCGACGGCCACAATCAACCTCCGCATTCCGCCGAAGTGGGATTACGAGGGGCGCTCCCACTCGCTATGGTTCGGTGACATTCAAGAGCCTGGGCAGTACGGCTGGTTTGAATGTGCGTTCATGATCTCGCCGTTCGTCCCGAAGCGTGGCCGACAAAACCCTTTCAGCCTTGATCCCGGCGAAGATTCCAGCAAAGCAGTCTGGGCTGGCATGGCAGAATACCAAGTCGCGTGGCCGTTCACGCTGCTTGATACTGGAGATCCCGATGAGCTGATCGGCCGTTGGGCAAACTGGCTCGCCCAAGCATCTAAGGGCGAACTACAGATGCCCGGGATGATGCCTGAACGTTCGGTCGACGGAAGTTGGCGAACAAAATAATGCTCTAGCGACGTGGCTGGCCACCCCTTGGCCTGATCGTCGCTCCCGCCTCCCGCAGCACCTTTGCCACCGTTCATTTGGCCATGTGGTGCTCGACCTTCAGCTGAGCCATGGACGCGCCGGCTTCGTACTTAGCGACGATCGTCGCTGCCTCATCGGAGGTCAGCTGCTTCTTTGGCCCGCCCGACGGTCTGGGGACTGGTGAAGGCTTCGACTGGCGCGGTCCGCTTGCCTGGAGGCGTTCGCGCAGCTCAGCGAAGTCGTTGAGCAGATCGGTCCGGTTCGAGTAAGTTCCTGCCATGTCCACCACAGGCCCCTTACCTGAGCCCCAGGTGAGGGGCCTTTTTCATGCACGAGGGTAGAACTGAGGTCGTGACGCGGTATGCATACGACGCGGGGGCCGGCGCACTTGTCGCGACGTGGGGAACCGGTGGGGGAGACGTGGCCGAGACCATCGCGCCCCTGTCGCGGACGGTCGAACCCGAGGTCGCGCTCGCGCTGGCGGCGGCGCTGACGAAACTGTCGGAGTATCAGTGGCGCACCTACACGCATCCGGCGTCGGCGGCGGGGGATCCGGAGGTGCCGAACAGTGTGGCGTGGCATCGGGCCGAGGAGCGCAATCGGTTCCGTGAGGTGGAGGCGGCTGTCCGGGAACCGAATCTGCCGGACGAGGACGGGATGATGGCGGTGTCCTACAGCGTGGTCGAGGAGGCGGCACATCGGATCGGGCGGGTGGCGCATCTGATCGGCGATGCGACGCTGGTGGACGCGCTGGTCGCCGAGGTGCGGACCGAACAGGCGGCGATCGAGGCCGCGGAACTGGGCGATCTGTCCGGGCGAGCCCGGCAGGCGGTGGAGTTGTCGCGGGCGGACATCTCGCCGGTGCAGGTGCACGCGGCCGATGCGCTGCTGTACGCCGACCCGCTCGCCTCCCTCGACCGGTTCACCGATATCGACCCGGCCGCCGCCGCGGTGGCCGCCGCGCGCTGGCTGTACCTCGCCGCTGAGGTCGCTTCCGAGGCCGCCGAGGTGCATCCGGTGCACGTGGTCGCGGAGGCCGACAATCTGGAGGCGCTGCAGGTGGAGACGCCGACTCTGGTGCTGGAGCGGTTGTGTGCGGGCGAGAGCCCGACCGCCGTGGTGGTCGACCTGATCGCCGACGCGCTCGCCGCCGCCGAGGGCCGGGTGCGCAACCCGGTCCGGATCGTCGAGGCCGCCGAGGCGATCGAAAGGCGCTTGCGCGGAGAGGAACTCGACGAGGAGGGCCTGACCGCGCTCACCGACGAATTCCGGATCTCCTGCCTCGATCCGGCCCGTCCGGCCGTCGATCTGCTGGAGGATTTGCTGGACGCGATCCGCGGCTGCCGACTGCTGTACTGCGAGGAATACGAGTCGGGGTTCGAGGACGCGGTGCGGGCCGAGGCCGACGATCAGCGCCCGCCGGTGCTGTAGTCCCGTCGGGCATCGCCACAGCGGCCCCTCACCGTGCATCGCAGGTGAGGGGCATTCCGATGCGGACGAGGGTGGCGGCGTCAGCCGAGAATTCCCAGCTGCTGCAGGTGGGTTACGTCGTCACGAACGCCCCAGTGCTCGACGACGGGCCCGTGCTGGTCGAACCGCATCCAATGCATCTGGCGGAACCGGAACGTTCGGCCGGTGGGGGCATTGCCCATGAACTCGCCGACATGGGTTCCGCTGTACCAATTGCGTCCGACGACCACGTCGCCCGCTGCGGTGAAATCCTCGAATTCGGTTCGGCCATCGGGAAATGCGGACCGCAGCATCGACACCAATGCCTTGACGGGCGCGGTGCCGTGGCGGTGAGCCTCGGGGGCGGTGTGGTTGACCATGTTCGGATCGAAGAGCTCGTCGATCAACTCGAGTCGTCCCTCGTCGAAGATTTCGCCGTAGATGCGTCGCATCGCGGCGATGTTGCGTTGCTCGATGGTGCCGGCCGTTGCCGTGTCTTCTGTTGCCATGTCTCGATCGTGCGATCCGAACGAGTGGCACGGCCATCCCTACTTCCTGGGATTCTGCGGTGCCCGGGGGGACGCTACCGTTGCTCCGTGGGTGAAACACGGCTGGCGCGGGAAGTGGTGCGCCTGAGCCACCAGGGACTCGGGCTCGACGAGCTTCGCTACGCGCTCGATGCGGCAGTGGGCCGCGTGGTGTCGTGGGATATGGCGGCCTGGTCGACGACAGACCCCGCCACGCTGTTGTTCACCAGCTGCGTGGTCAGCGGACGGGAGGAGGACCCGCGGACCGAGGCGGCCCTGTTCGACAGCGAGTTCCGTGTCCCGGACATCAATACGTTCGGGGCGCTGGCGGCCGCGTCTCCACCGGTCGCGACGTTGTATGCGGCGACGGGCGGTGAACTGCGGCGCTCGCCGCGATGGCGCACGGTGCTCGCGCCGCTCGGCGTGATCGACGAGATCCGGGCGGCGTTTCTCGACGGTGGGAGCTGCTGGGGAACGCTGGTCGGATACCGGACCCACGGAAATCCGTTCGGACCCGATGATGTTCGGGCGATCGCGCAGGTTGCGCCACTGATCGCAGACGGCTTGCGCCGCGCGATGCTGCACACCGCGGTGGACCGTGCGATCGACGAGGTGGCCGGCCCCGGTATCGCGATCGTCGATCCGGAGGGCACACTCGGCGACGTCACCCCGGCGGCCCAGCGCTGGCTTGCGGAAATCGCCGAACCCGGGGCGGTTCCCAGCGTTTTCCGCTCCATCGCCGCGGCCGCTCGATCGGCGGCCGCCGGATTGTGCGAGCGCCCCGCGCACGCGCGATTACCCCGACGCGGCGGCGGGTGGATTCTGGTGCACGGATCGGTGCTCGCCGGTTCGGGCCAGATCGCGGTGATCGTGGAGAGCGCCGCGGAAAACCACCTCTCCGACGTCCTGGTCCGCGCCTACGGCCTGACGTCGAGGGAGCGCGAAATCACGGAGCTGGTGCTCAGGGGCGCGTCGACGGACGCGATAGCCCGGCAACTGTTCATCTCGGCGTACACCGTCCAGGACCACGTCAAGTCGATCCTCGCGAAGTCGAACATCCGCAGTCGGCGGGATCTCGTCGCGACGTTCTACGGACGCCACTACGCGCCGCTGACTACGGCCGGCGCGATTCCGAGCCCGTACGGGTGGTACTTACCGACGGAGCCGGGTACGGAATCGGACGCTCGTTCCGCTCAGGCGCCGGGCTCGCCGTAGGCCGCCGCGATCTCCTTCGATCCACTCCACCGGCTGTAGGTGGGCGATTGCGGCCATCCCTCGGGTGAGTCCTGCCATTCCTCCTGGCGGCCGTAGGGCAGCAGGTCGATCAGGGCGAAGGTGTAGCCGAGCTGTTCGGTGCCGCGGCCGTCGGTGTGCCAGGTGCGGTAGACGGTATCGCCGTCGCGCAGGAAGACGTTGACCGCGAAGCCGCCGCCGGGAGGTGCGCCGACGTCCGCGCCGAAGGAGCTGTTCGCGGTGGAGTACCAGCTCATCGTGTTGCCGACGCGTCGCTTGTAGGCCAGCGCCTCGTCGATCGGCCCCTGGGTGACGATGACGAAGCGGGCGTCCCAGTTGTCCAGGAACTCCAATCGGGTGAATTGCGAGGTGAATCCGGTGCAACCGGGGCATTGCCAGGTTTCGCCGGGAAACCACATGTGGTTGTAGACGATCAGCTGCGACTTGCCGTCGAAGACGTCCGCCAGCCGGACCGGTCCGTTCTCGCTCTCGAGGGTGTAGTCGGGCATCCGCACCATCGGCAGGCGGCGGCGCGCCGCGGCGATCGCGTCCAATTCCCGGGTCGCGGCCTTCTCCCGCCTTCGCAGCGTGTCGAGTTCACGCTGCCAGGTCTCGGCGTCGACGACGGGTGGCAGTGCTGTGGTGCTCATGGGTCCTCCCTGACCGTTTTCCCGGATTGCGAGCTGTAGATACAGACGCGATGCCGCGCCGGAACTCATCGGTCGCGGCCCGTCGATTCACGAGCGGGTGCGGCGGAAGGTGGTGCGATAGTCCCCGGGGCGCTGACCGGTGTGTTCGGCGAACAGGGCGGCGAAGGTGCCCGCATCCCGGTAGCCGACGGCGCCGCAGATATCTGTGACGGTGCGGTCGGTGGTTTCGAGCAGGTGCCGGGCGCGGCGCACGCGTGCGGACTGCAGATAGTCGAGCGGGCTGCGCCCGGTCTCGTCGGCGAAGCGCCGCAGCAGAGTGCGAGTGCTCACGTGGAACGCGCTCGCCAGTGCGGTGAGGTCGTAGCGGGCGGTGAGATTGCGGTCGAGGTGACGCATCACCTTGCGGGAGAACGTATTTCCGGGCTGTGGCAGCAGCCGCGCGTCGACATACGGGGTCTGCGACGAGCGAGCGTCGTCGACGAGGGCGATCCGCGCGGTGGTCCGCGCGACCCGCGCGCCGCTGTGACGTGCGATGAGGTCCAGTGCGAAGTCGTACATGGCGCTGAAGGCGGCCGTCGTCGTCACACCGCGGTCGGTGACGACGAGTCGATCGGGCCGGATATCGCCCTCGGGGCACTGCTGCGCGAGTTCGTCGGCGAACAGCCAGGCCGTGGTCGCCTTCCGGCCCGCGAGCAGCCCGGCCCGGGCGAGCAGGAACGCGCCCACACAGATCGATACGACGGCTCCGCCCGCGGCGGCATGGGCGCGGATCGCCGCGATCTCGGCGGTGAGCGGTGGCAGCCGGGCATCCGGGTCGAGGCCCGGAACGAGTTCGAAGCCCGGCACCACGAGGATATCGACCTCGCGCAACGGCGAAACCGACAGTGCCACACCGCCCGACGCCACCACCCGGCGCCGCGGCGAGATCACGGTCACCTCGTAACCGGCGCGATCCGGACCGGCGACATGCGCGGCCATCGTCAGCAGATCGGGAATCCCGAACACCTCGGAGGCGAAGCAGCCCGGATACGCCAGCACCCCCACTCGATACGCGCTCACGACCCGCCTCCTCGTCCGATGGCGAGAATACCTCCGAATATGGCGATCCCGCCGATCGCTTTCGCGCCGATTCCGGCCGAGGCTGACCACATGGATACCGACGACAACCCGATCGCCGCTTTCGCGCCCCGCCTGGTCGACGTGGACGGGGTGAGCAAGACCGTCTACACGGCCGGATCCGGCCCGGCCGTGGTGGTGATGCCGGAGATGCCGGGCATCAGCCCCGACGTCCTCCGGCTCGCGCGCTGGATCCGCGACGCGGGGTTCACCGTCTACCTCCCCTCGCTGTTCGGCGTCGACGGCGCCTATCCCACGGCCGAGGAGGGCGCCGAAGTAGTCCGCCGCGCGTGTGTGAGTGCCGAATTCCGCGCGTTCGCGGGCGGCGGCACGAGTCCTGTCACCCGATGGCTGCGCGGGCTCGCGCGGCTGGCCCACGACGAATGCGGCGGTCCGGGAGTCGGCGCGCTCGGCCTGTGTTTCACCGGCAATTTCGCGCTCACCATGACGCTCGAACCGTCCGTCGTCGCCCCGGTGGTGAATCATCCTTCGCTGCCGTTGGACGATCCCGCCGGCATCGAGGTGAGCGACGAGGACGCGGCCGCGATCCGCGACCGCATCCAGCGCGACGGTCTGACGGTCCTGGCCTACCGTTTCGACAACGACCGCTGGTGTACCGGCCGTCGCTTCGCCGCCTACCGGGCGCTGCTCGGCGACGCCTTCGACGGCCGCGTGCTGCCGGGCGAATCCGCCAACCCCGCCCCGCCGCCGTTCTTCCGCGACGTGGTCCAGACCCCGCACAGCATCGTCACCGCACATTTCGTCGACGAGCAGGGCCACCCCACCCGCACGGCCCGCGACGAAATTCTCGAGTTCCTCAGCGCACGCCTGCATACCTCGGCGGAGTAGCGCCGCGACCGCGGGCGTACCTTCCGGCCGCCCTCCCCGGTAGCCGACCGCCGGCCGGCATCGGCGCGTTCCGGCGAGGCCTGCCGATGTGGGCGTAGTTGAGTACAGTCCCGGGTACTCGAAAGGCGACGGGGAGCGCAGACGCTGCGGAGGGGGCGACGCATGCCGGATGTACGAGGCGACGTTCGCAGGATCCAGAATCTGCTGCGCCGGGTGACGGTGCCCGACGAGCGACCGCGGGTGCTGCCGGTGCTGTTCCGCTACCGCAAGACCAGGCGAACGCCGCCGCCGATCGTCTGCCTGATCAGCAGCGCCGCACCGCTTTCCGCGGATGGCCTGCTGCGGCGCTGCGGTGACTGGCTGGCCTCCCCGGGCAGCCGCCGCGCGGTTCCGCGTGCGGTGGTGCAGATTCCGAAACTCGAGCCGTCCACGCCGGACCACCCACCGGAGGGCCCAGACGAGCTGGATCCGCGTTTCCTGGCCCTGCTGCAGGAGCTCTACAAGTGCTTCTCCAGTGACGACACGGCCATGGGGCCCATACCCTTTCCGCGCTACCGCACTGCCGATTGGCTCATGCGGCAACGGCTCGAGGGGGCCGCGACCGAGGCGTCGGCGCAATTGCGCGAGCGGTTGCCGGAACTGCTGCGCCGTGGGCCGGCCGCCGAGCATTCGACCACGGCACTCGGCGCCATCGGAGGAACCGTATCCCGGGTGCTGACAGTGGTGCTGTCGATGTGGCCGATCGTGCGGTTGTGGCTGTTCGTGAGTTCGCATGTGCCGGGGTTGTCGCCGGTGAGCTATTGGTTCATGCATCAGCGCTATCTGACGCCACGGCTGTCGAACAGTTTCGTCGGATTCGGGGTGCGTCTCGCCGAGCCGATGCGCCGCCGGGAGAACAACGAGCAGATCGCGAAGTTGCTGGTCAACGCCTTTCTGGAGGATCTGCGCGTCGCTTATCGCCGGAGGCTGTGGCGTCCGTCGAGCTGGCGTCGCACCGCATATCCGGTGGCGCTGCTCGATGGCGTCGAACCGGGGGACAGTGCTACCGGCCTGATGCGCTACGTCAACGAGATCCGCAACGAGACCGGGCTTTTCGATCCGCTCGCGCTGATCTCGCGCATCGAGGATTCCGTCGAGCACCCGCACCTGCACTTCGAATCCCTGGACTCTCGGGATGATCCGCTGAGCTCCTGGCAGGCCGATATCGATGGGCGCCGTCGCCGCCGCCGCACGGACAGCTGGTATCTCAGCCTGCCCCTACCGGATTCGCTGTCCGGCACGCTCGAACCGTTCGAGCACGCCGAGCTGGCGCAGCCGCCGGCGCCGCCGTGGGCGGCGCGACGGTCGGTGGTCACCGTGATCGCCCTGCTTCCCGTTGCCGCCCTGGTAGCCGCGACGGTCTCGGCCGTCCAGCCTCGCATCGCCGTTGGATGCACCGCGTGGCCGTGGCACGCGGGTGTCGATGTCGTGGTCCGCGGAACCGAATGCATCGGCCTGAGTGCCGGTGCCGCACAGGTTTTCGCCGACGACGAGGAACTCGCCGAGATGGAGCGCGAGGTGTTCCGCCAGAACACCGTGGCCGCGCGGTTGCGCCACGACAATCCCCGCCGTCCGCTCGTCACCCTGATCTACTTCGCCGGGATGACCTATACCGACCGCAACGTGCGCTACCCGCACGCACAGGCCGAGGAACTGGCGGGCCTCGCGGTTCAGCAGCGGCGGGCGAACAAGCAGAACGGCGAATCCGAACCGCTGCTGCGCATCGTGATCGCGAACGGCGGATCGACCATGCGATACGCGACCTGGGTGGTCGAGCACCAGATCAGCCGGCTGGTGCGGTCGGATCCGACCGTGGTCGGCGTGATCGGACTCGACCGGAGCACGGCCGAAACCCGCAGAGCCATCGCGCGTTTGGGTGAGCTGGGGGTTCCCACGATGGCGACCACCCTGTCGGCCGACGGGCTCGACGCCGTGTCGCCCACCTACTTCCAACCCGTCCCTGACAACCACGCCCAGGCCGAACTCGTCGCGGAGTACGCCGCGGGCGCGAGGAATGCGGACGGCACCCGCCGCTACGACAAGGTGACGGTCTACGCACCGACGGATCGCGACGACATCTACGTGCGGACTCTGGCCGACGACCTCGAAGCGGTACTGGCGCAGCGACATATGCTCGGCGACGTCTACACGTGGTCCGAACAGCAGCAGATCTACGGTCTGCCGCTGCCGTGCGCACCGGCGGACCCCGACGCGCCGCGGACGCTGTTGTTCTTCGCCGGCCGCAATCCGGATTTCGGGCCGTTCGTCAACGTGGCCGCTCAACACTGTGGTGACGCCCCGCCGCCGATCCTGGCCAACGACACCGCGACCCGCGCGGTGTCGGACAAGCTGGTGCAGAATGCCGCGCCGATCGGATTTCCGGTCCGATACGTCGCCAAGGGGGTACCGGCGCTGCTGGCGGGCAGCAATTGCGTGCGCGACGGCGCGCCGGACCGCATGGAGCACGCGGGCCTGAGCCTGCGCAGCCTGTGCGCGGAGCTGACGCAGTTGCGGCGCGACCTGCCGCATTTTCACGAGAGCTGGCCCGGCGACCGCACCGGAATCACCTTCGACGTCGCCGAACTGTTCCTCCGGGCCGTGCAGCGTAATCGGTCCCGGCCGGAGCGGTCGGCGGCGGACGGCGCGATCGACCGCGCGGCCATCGGCCTGGAACTGCGGCGTCCCGATCTCGACGCCGACACGATCACCGGCAAGCTGCGTTTCGACGGCCCGGGCGGAATCGCGACTGGCGCCTCGATCGGCGTGCTCGTCACCTCGGATCTGAACGATCCCGACCTGCCGCCGAAGTGCCTGGTGATGTATCCGATCGCACCCGAGCGCCGCACACCCACCGGCTGTCCCGCGGGCACCGAGAGTGACGGCGAGAAGTGGGAACAACCCACGGGCTGAGGCACCGCGCCGGTCAGGGCGAGCAGGGCGGTGCCGGGCCGGTGCGGTAATAAGGATCCATGGAGGCCTTCTATCGACCCGATCCCTCGGATCCCGTGCTGTTCCACTCCACCGAGCTGACCCGGGGTCCGTGGTCGCCGGACGCGCAGCATGCGGGGCCGCCGTCGGCGCTGCTCGGGCATGTGATCGAGCGCTGTGAGCCGCGGCCCGGTTTCCGGGTCGGGCGGGTGGCGGTCGAGATTCTCGGGCCGGTCCCGATCGCGCCGCTGCGGGCCGAGGCGCGGGTGGTGCGGCCGGGGCGCAGCGTGGAGTTGATCGAGGCCACCGTCGCCACCGACCGTGGACCGGTGTTGAAGGCGAACGCGTGGCGGCTGCGGGTGGCCGATCCGGAGGTCGAGGTGCCGCCGGATGCGGTGGCGGCCGGCGCGTATCCCGGGCCGGACACCGTGGCACAGAGTGGGGAGTTCCCCAGCAATCAGCCCGTCGGATTCCACACCGGAATCGACTACCGCTTCGTCGCCGGCTCCTTCCAGCAGCCGGGTCCGGCGGTCTGCTGGATCAAGCTGCGCTATCCGATCGTCGCCGGAACCACTCCCAGTCCCCTGGAGCGGACTCTCGCGGCGGCCGATTCCGGTAACGGCGTGAGCGCGGTATTGGATTGGGAGCGTTACCTTTTCATCAATACCGACCTCACCGTCACACTGCATCGTGAACCGGTGGGGGAGTGGGTCTGCCTGGATGCGGTGACCTATCCGGAACGCAGTGGCATCGGGATGGCCGAATCCCGGCTCTACGACGAGAAGGGTCCGGTCGGCCGCAGCACCCAGACTCTGCTGATCGGCGACCGGTAGGCGGGCGCCGGATTCTTCCCGCCACGGGCGACCCCGAATCCCTCGGCTACCGTGGCGACGTGGACGAGTGTGGCGCTCGCAGGGCCGGAACCTGTTGATGTCGAGGGTGTTTCGCTGGACAGCGGCCGTGCTGGCGGTGGCGGCCGTGCTCGTCACCTCCGGTGCGGCGGTTCCGTCGCCCGTCACGGGCATGGACCGCTTCTACCGCCAGCGGGCCAACTGGAAGCCGTGTGGTCTCGACACCTTGGACGCGGTCGGCGGTTCCTGCGCGGCAGTGCGGGTCCCGCTGGACTACGCCGACCCCGACGGCCGCACCCTGAACATCGCGATATCCCGGGTGCCGGCGCCCGATCCGGACCGCAGGCGTGGCGTCCTGCTGGCCGATCCCGGCGGGCCCGGGGCCTCGGGGCTGGACACGATCGATCTGCTGGGAGACGTTCTGGCGCCGGAGGTTCGGGCGCAATACGACCTGATCGGCATGGATCCACGCGGTGTCGGGCGGTCCGGCGGCGGCCGGAGCTGCGGCTGGCCGATCGGTGAGATGATTCGTTCCGCCGGGGTCGGGCTGGACGGATTCCTGGCCGACACCGCTCGCGCCGCGCGTCTGGCGATGGCTTGTCTGGCAGGCGATTCCGCCGCGCTGCGGCAGGTGACGACCCGCAACACGGCTCGCGATATGGAGGTGATCCGGCGCGTCCTCGGGGAACCGGCGCTGAGCTATTACGGCGTCTCCTACGGCACCTATCTGGGTGCGGTGTTCGCGCAGATGTTTCCGCGGTCGGTCGATCGCATGGTGCTCGACAGTGCGATCGATCCGGACCGGTACTGGACCGGGATGGTGCGTGACTGGGGCGCCGCCGACGAGGCGGCACTCGACGACTGGGCCGGATGGGCCGCCCGGCACGATCCGGACTATCACTTCGGTACGACGGCGGCGCAGGTCCGCGCCACCGTCCGACAGCTGGTGAACGACCTCGCTCGTCGGCCGGTCACGGTGAACGGCTTCGCCGTCGACGATCATTGGCTGCCGTTCCTCCTGCACAACCTGCTGGGCAACTTCCGGCTGAACGGGAAGGCCGCCGACACCGTCGCCGAGTTGCGGGCCGCGGTGAGCGGAACGCCCGTCACCGACCACACACCCTGGCTGGCGGATACGCTGGATACCCTTCGGCACTACGAGGATTCGGCACTGGCGTTCGTCGCCTGCGGTGACGATGCCGCGCCCGCCGATCCGGCGCGATACTGGTCGGAGATCGAGGAACGTCGCGCCACACAGCCGATATTCGGCGCACTGGCGGCGAACATTCAACCCTGCGCCTTCTGGCCCCCGCCCGTGGAAAGCGCTACCACGGTGCGGAATTCGGTTCCGGCGCTCATCGTGCAGGCGACCGGTGACCCGCGCACGCCGTACGATCACGCCCTCGCCCTGCATCGTGATCTGAGCTCGTCCCGCCTCGTCACATTGGCGAACGTGCGGATTCACATGACTTTTCGTCCCGGCCTCAGTCGCTGCGTCGGCGCGGCCATCAACGGGTACTTCGCCGACGGGGTATTGCCGGCGGCCGATGTGGTGTGCGCGCCCGACACCGAAGCGGAGCCGTAACGCCCTGGCCTGAGGTCCACCTCGCTCGAGTGGTCGCCCGGACGCGGAAAGGCCCGGCTTCCGCGGAAGCCGGGCCTTTCGCTACGCGAAATCAGCGCGGCGCCATGCGGATTGCGCCGTCGAGCCGGATGGTCTCACCGTTGAGCATCGGGTTCTCCACGATGTGGCGGGCCAGGGC